>CAZBMT010000074.1:0-8633 GCA_964492645.1 uncultured Cyanobium sp.
AGATCCAGGGCAGGGCCAGCGGCGCGATCCAGTCTCCGGCTGACCTGCGGGGGCTGCGGGTGGGGGTGCGCAGCGGCACCGTCAGCGAATCGCTGCTGAAGGAACTCAACGCCACCAGCACCGGGCCCAGGGCCACGATCGTGCCGCTGCAGAGCATCAGCGAGGGCGGCAGGCTGCTGGCCGAACGCCGCATCGACGCCCTGGTGGGGGACAACCTGCAGCTGAGCTACCTGCTGCTGCAGGAGGAGGCGAGGGGGCTGCTGGCCAGCCTGGCGCTGGAGGGAATCCGGCCCGAATCCCAGGCCTTCGCCTACGCGCCGTCGCTGCCGGAGGCCACCAGCGACCGCATCGACCAGGCGATCAGCGCCCTCAAGCGCAGCGGCGTGGTCAGCGAGCTGCGCCAGCAGGCGACGAACCGGGGGAACCCCCGGGAGCGCTGACGGCCTCCCACCAGCGCTCCACCACATCCGGGCTGCCGTACCAGGAGGGGCCGAAGGCACCGCCGTGGGCCACCCCCGGCAGCACCAGGGGGGTGGAGCCTTCCAGCAGGGCCGAGGCCACCGGCACCAGGCCGTCGCCCCGATCCCCGGCATCGCCGGTGCTGTTGCGGTAGGCGGTGGGGGCAAGGCGCCGGGCCATGGGGGAGGCCGCCTGCAGATCCAGATCCCCCGCCACCGAGACATAGTGCACCCGATCGGCGAAGGGGCAGCCCGGCAGGCGCTCCGCCACCATCCGGCGCAGCACCGTGGCCTTGAGGGCGGTGTGGGGGCTGCCGAGCATCACCAGGGTGTCGGCGAGGGCCTTGCCGTCGTAGCGGCGCCCCTGGAACGGGGCGTCATCCAGGAACAGCCGCAGCATGATGCCGCCGGAGCTGTGGCCGATCAGCGTCACCTTGCCGGTGGGGGAGGAGCGGGCCAGCCCGGCCGCGGTGGCCTGCACCCGGTCGAGGATCCCGGCCCAGGCGAAGGCGAAGAGGGTGAGCAGCCACTCGGGTTTGCCCACCGGCACCAGCCGCACCGGCTGGCCGCTGAGCTGCTCCAGCCGCGCCACCATCGGTGCATAGGCCTCGGGGCTGATCAGGAAGCCCCCGAGGATCAGGATCGGCTGGCGGGTCATGGGTGAGGACGGGCGGCGCCGCCGAGGGACCCTACCCGCGGCGGGCCGCCTCGAAGGCGGGCGGGGTGATCTGCCACGACAACCCCGATCTGTCCGTGCACCAGCCGCAGGCACTGACCTGGCCCCCATTGAGGCCCAGGCAGGGGAGAGCGGCCGCGGCGAAAAAGACGATCAGCACATCACCCTGCGGACCCGACGGTCGGTCGGCGGGGGCCCGAAAGATCCCCGCCGGCGCTGTCCGGGAACGGTTCGGCGTGGTTCGTGGCCGCCTCCAGGGCGGTGCCGTCGTACCAGGGGCAGATTGTGTTGCGGCAGACCGTGTTCGGGGGAACCATCTGCGCTCTCCAAGGACCTGCCTGGCGATTTCAGGCGCCGGACAAGGCATTACATCCGCCGGGTCGGATAGAGCCAGCCCCTGAAGAGTTTCGTCATGCGGGGCATGGCCACATAGGTCATGATCGCCACCATGACCGTCGTCACCACCAACGTCCGCAGCAAGGACGGCAGAGGGCCGAGCAGCGGCATCAGAAAGAGATTGATCAGGTTGATGAGAACGAAGATCGTGATTCCCGAAACCACCATCATCTTGTAGCGGGGCGGGGCCGGCAGCCCGGGACAATGGGGCAGGGTGAACCAGGTTTCCAGGCCAGTGAGCCTCGCGTACTGGCCCGTTCCCTCTGTGAACTGACGGGCACGGTTCAACAGGCGTTGTCGAATCGGAGACTCCTCCCACTGCTTGAGCTTGCTGATGCGATCGAACTTGAACACAATCCGGTATTCCGGATGGGCCGGATCGGAGGGACGGAACACATTGACCCCCAGATGTCCCTCACAAGCCATGGCCGCTTGAATCAGCTCGGCGAGAACGGCTTCGAAGGCGGCTTCACAGCCCGGTCTGATCCGTTGCAGCACGTCCACCGTAGTGGGCGGATCGGCATCCAGGCGGTCAGGAGTGCTCATGGCTGCAGGAGTTGGTGCCCGGCGATGCCGATATCCAGGCGCACAACTCTGGCAGATTCCAGACCCGAAGGCAGCGGGAGGGACAGGCCTCCATTGGTGACGACATACAGACTGGTGCGATCCCCCGCACCTGTGCCGAAGGCCAGCGCGGTGCTCCCGGTCATCCCCTGTTCCGCCTCGGCCAGGATGCTGACCAGGCGATCGGGGGTGATCCTGATCACACTGTTGTAGATGTGGGTGGTGCCGTAGAGATTGCCCTCCCGGTCAAAGGCAAAGTCGTCAAGATTGACTGGGGAGAAAAAGATCTCAGGTTCACCAGGTTGACCATCGGTCTGAATCGGGATCCTGATCAACTGCATCCTCTCCGTGTTGGACGCGTAGAGCATCTCCCCATAGATCTTGAGTCCGTTGACCGCCGGAAACTCCCTGTCCTCGGAACGGCGTGCCAGCAGGGGATGCTCCAGCCACACGCTGACTGACCGCTCCGCCAGATTCAATCGCCAGATGGCACCACGGTAGGAATCGGCCATCAGATAGATCGATGGGGACAGCGGTGTCAGTCCATTCAGGAAGATGGCCGCAGGCAACGTCGCCAGCAGCGACACCACGCCCTGGGGAGAAATCGTGAAGACGCTGGGGATACCGTCGGCGTCCCAGGCTGTCAGCAACAAGTCTCCTGCAGGGGTGAGGGCCAGACCCGTGGCCTTGCCGGCAATGGTCGCATGCACCACAGGCACCCCGTCGGCCCCGATCCTGAGCACCTTGCCATCGAGATGGCTACTGACGAACAACGTGCCATCGGGACTGGCCGCAATGCTTTCCAGGAACGTCCCGGGTGGGAACTCAGCGATCCGATGGGATGGAGCAATCGCAACAGGAACCTCGGCAAAAATCGGTGGCAGACCGGCTGGGGCAGGCATTCGGGATCCTCTGAGCTGGAGTCAGCTGAATGAAGTCAGGTTCACGCTATCCATCCATCCTGGATGGGTCTTTCCCGTTCTTGTGGTGGCTTGCACATTCGTTTGATCGCCAGGAAAGCCTGGATCACCGCGTCGCCATGCGATAGGACCTGGGAGTCGTTCCCAGATGCCTGCGAAACAGGCGCGTGAGATGGCTTTGACTGGAAAAGCCACATCGAATTGCGATATCGGCGATCGTGGCATCCGAGCCTCTCAACAGTTGCTGCGATCGCCTCAGCCGGCACTGCACAATGAACTGGTGGGGAGACGTTCCGGTGGACTGCTTGAACAGGGAAGCAAAGTAGCAGGCACTCATTCCCACCAAGGACGCCAGGTCCGCCAATCGAAGCGCCTGGTCGAGATGGTCCTCAACGTAGCCGGTCACCAGGGCAAGCTTGGAGGGCGGTAACGGCCCCGCAGGAGGACATCTGGGTGAAGCCGCTGCATAGTGCTTCAGCAGATGCACGGCCAGACAATTCACGAGCGATTCCACATACAGGTGATCGCGTCCTCCGTTCCACTCCAACTCCGAGCGGAGGGCCAGCCCAAGCTGCTGAACCAAAGCATCAACCCTGGGCAGATCAGGCACCAGATCGACCTGATCGGCGGCGATCGCCTCATAGGCCACCTGAGCGAGCACTTCAGGCCTGAGGGTGAGGATCAGGAACTCCGCGCTCCGATTCCACTGCACCTGATGCGTCACCCCGGCAGGCACAACGACCACCTGCTCGGCAACAACCTGCTCCACCTGCAGCCGACCGTCCAACCGTCGCTTGACCTGAAGGTGCGCGGGAATGTGCGTATGGATGGCAATTTTATGATCGGGATAGGAATACTCCGGTGTTTCAGAAGGAGGGCAGCGGAACTGCTCCAGCGTGATCCCCAGCCAGCCGGCCCCGGCACTGGAAAGCAAGGGAACACTCGGCAGAATCGGCGCCAGATTCTCGATTCTGATGGTTCGTGAATTCGCCATGGGGGAATCCGAGGGTCCGCCGAAGCCACTGCCGGGACTCTATGGACGCATCACCTGCGCCACTGTGTCCGATCTCACCCGACCCTCCTCGCCACATACATCCCATAGCCGAAGTGGGCGTTGTGGGCTTCGTAGAGCCGGATCTCGTGCTCTTCAGCCCTGACGATGACACGGGCGGCTTCGCTGTGGCCGTGCCGGCGCAGGAAGGCGTCGAAGCGGGCCTGCAGGGGCCGGTAGTAGTGATCCAGCCAGCAATGCTGCGGCAGCACGAGGTAGCCGATCGGCGCGTAGCCGTACTGTTCCAACTGCCCGATCTTGGCCGAGGCCTGATCGATTTCAGGGTACTCCCCCTGCCAGTGGCGCTGGAGGTCCGCCGGCCGCGAAGCGGTGGTCCAGGTGATCTCGGACACCACCAGCAGGCCGCCCGGTTTCAGGAACCGGCGCCAAGCGGCGATCCCCTTCGCGAAGCCGATGTTGTAGATGGCACCCTCCGACCAGATCACGTCGAGCTCCCCCTCCGCGAAGGGCAGGCTGTCCATGGAGGAGGCACAGACCGTGATCGCGTTCGCCACCCCCTGCTGTCGCGCCCGGGCCTCGAGCACGGCAAGGAACTCCGGCCGCCGATCCACCGCCGTGATCCGGGCGTTCCCCAGCAGCCGGGCCAGCAGCAGGGTCGAAGCTCCGGTACCGCAGCCGATGTCGGCCAGCTCCAGGGGCGCCGTGCGGTCGAGCCCGGCCAACTGCAGCGCCAGCTCCGTCTCGGCGTCCCCGCCCGGCCCCTGCCGCTCACCATCCCGGTGCAGATCGATCAGCAGGTCGAGGGGGTCCACCGGCTAACGGTTGTGGAGGAATTCCACGATGGCCTCCTCCACCCTGATGGCCGGCAGGAACAGCCCGTACTCCCAGCCATCGCCGGGGGGACGGTCGCGCCGGGTGATGACGTCCTGCCGTGGGGCGCCCTTGCCTTCGGCGCCGCCGTAGCGCTCCACGGCGTGAAAGATGGACAGCCGGGCAATGCCATAGCCCAGAACGTAGGCGCCCAGGAGGCCCGCCAGGAGCAGACGGAGTTGTCTGGCCACGCCGCCCAGCTCCCAAGGCAGCACTGGGGCCCATCCAACACCAGACCCAAGGCTTGGGGGGAGCCACGTTCCGGGACCTCCGGAGCTTCCGGGGGGCGGCAGGGGCTCCACAGAGCAGCGCACAACGCTATGTAGCCCGTACAGGCTTTCGCAGGCCACGGAACCATTCCTCCAAGGTGTGGGCCTGCCGCCGCAGCGTCGCCGCGCCTCCCTCCATCCCCATAGCCTGCCCGACAGCACCCGCCGGTCCCCGTGGATTTCACTGCCGATCTGCCCGTCGTCCAGGTCCGGCGGGCGGTGATGCGCCGGGCCCTGATCGCCACCGATCTGCCACCGCGGGTGGCGCTGGCGATGGGCGACGAGCCGCTGCTGCTGCGCTACACGGTGGGGCTGTTCGGCTACGGCCTGATCGGCTGCGCCGTCACCGACGCCGAGAGCTGCCTGCGCCGCCTGGCGGAGCAGCCCCACGGGCTGCTGGTGTGCTCCGACAGCCTCGAGGGCGGCGACGTGCTCAGCCTCACCGCCACGGTGAAGGAGCGCCATCCCCAGCTGAAGGTGATCGTGATCGACACGGCCCCGGTCCAGGACCCGGCGCTGGTGCGGGCGGCCTGGGTGGACGGGCTGGTGGCGGAGCGCGACATGACCTTCCGCAGCGGCGCCCTGCAGGCGGCGGTGCTGGCGGCGCTGGGCGGGCACCACTTCCGCAGCGCCTCGATACGGGACCTGCCGGTGCCGGCGCCGATCAGCGAACTCAGCCCGCGCGACTACGAGATCCTCGAGGGCCTGGCCGACGGCCTCACCGACCGGGAGATCGCCGAGCGGCTGATGATCAGCCCGAGCACGGCCAAGTCGTACACCAAGCGGCTGCTGCAGAACATGGGCGCCCGCAACCGGCTGCAGGCCCTGGTGATGGCGCTGCGGCAGGGCCTGATCCGGCTGCGCTGAGGATCACCCTCCGGCGCGCCGCCAACCACCCTCCGAAGGGGGTCGTCCCCGCAAGGCGGAGCGCCGTAAACCGTTGGGGGTGATCTGTTCTGAACGATGGCGTCCGTCGATCCGGTGACCGGGGTGGGGTTCAACGTCGCCGAGGCCCTGCAGAAAAGCTTCCTCTTCTATGAGGCCCAGCGCTCGGGCAACCTCGACGAGGCCAGCAAGCGGATCGACTGGCGCGGGGATTCCGGCCTGCGGGACGGCCTCGACGGGGTGTACTTCGGCGGCCGCTCGGCGGCCAACCTGCAGAGCGGACTGACGCTCGATCTCACCGGCGGCTACCACGATGCCGGCGACCACGTGAAATTCGGCCTGCCGCTCGCCTCCACCCTGGCCACCCTCGCCTGGGGCGGCATCGAGTTCTCCGATGGCTATGCCGTCACCGGCCAGACCGACGAGCTGCTGGAGGCGGTGCGCTGGGGCACCGACTACCTGCTCAAGGCCCACGGCGTCGACGCCACCGGCACCACGCTCTACTTCGTGGCCCAGGTGGGCGATGCGGGCGCCGACCACGCCCTCTGGAGCGCCCCCGAAACCCAGACCATCGCCCGGCCGGCCCTGGCGGTGACGCCGGGCAAGCCCGGCTCCGATGTGGCGGCGGGCTCGGCGGCGGCGCTGGCCTCGGCGTCGGTGCTGTTCCGCAAGAACGGCGATGCCGCCTACGCCGATGTGCTGCTCAACCGGGCCGTCTCGCTCTACGACTTCGCCGATCGCTACCGGGGCCGCTACGCCGATGCGATCCCGGAGGTGCGCTCCTTCTACAACTCCTGGAGCGGCTACAACGACGAGCTGGCCTACGGCGCCGCCTGGCTGTCGCGGGCGGTGGGCGCGGCGGGGGGCAACGGCACGGCCTATCGGGACAAGGCCCTGTCGATCTACACCGGCAGCATCGGCGGCCTCTCGCGCGGCTGGACGGGCAACTGGGACGACGCCTCCTATGCCACCGCCGTGATCCTGGCGGAGGACACCGGCTCGGCCCGCATCCAGCAGGACGTGGAGGGCTGGCTGAACAACTGGGTGAACGGCGGCAACGGGGTGACGATCAGCGCCGGCGGCCTGCGCCACATCAGCCAGTGGGGGTCGCTGCGCTATGCCGCCAACACGGCGTTCCTGGCCGATGTCTACGCCGACAACGTGCGCGATCCCGGCGGCGCCTACGGCCGTCTTTCGCAGGGAACGGTGGACTACATCCTCGGGGCCAATCCGCGCCAGTCGAGCTACCTGGTGGGATTCGGAGCCAACGCGCCCCGGCAGCCCCACCACCGCGCGGCCTCGGGGGTGGGCTGGGACGGGTTCCGCAACGGCCAGCCCAACGCCCACATCCTCTACGGCGCCCTGGTGGGCGGCCCCACCAGCGCCGACGACTTCGCCTACCAGGACCGCCGCGACGACTACGTCGCCAACGAGGTGGCCCTCGACTACAACGCCGCCCTCACCGGTGCCTTCGCCCGCAGCGTCGAGCGCCGGGGCGGCGTGCCCCTCACCGACGCCCAGCTCGACGCCCTGCCCGGGATCACGGTGCGGCCGGGCGGCGGCGGCACCCCGGTGACCCCGACCCCGACGCCGACGCCGACCCCAACACCAACGCCTACGCCTACGCCTACGCCCACGCCAACCCCCGGCAGCCCGCTGCCGGGTACGCTCAACGGCATCCCGCTCACCTCCAGCCCGGATCTGGCGGTGGTGGTGGGGGGCTCGATCTGGACCGGCGGGATGACGGTGCAGCTCACCGTCAGCAATGCCGGCACGGCGGCGCTGAACGGCTGGAGCTTCAGCTTTGAGAGCCCCCACCGACCCAGCGGCACCCCCTGGGGTGTGCGGATCAGCAGCACGGCGCTGGCGGGTGGCTTGTTCCGCCATGTCGTCAGCGGCGACGCCTGGGCCAGCACGATCCAGCCCGGCCGCAGCGTCACCGTGGGCTTCAACGCCAGCCAGGGCCGGGCCCTGGGCCACAGCGGCGCCCTCACGGCGGCGGCCCTGTTCGGCGGCGGCGAGCGGCTGGCCTTCCGTGCCGCCAACCCCCGCTTCCTCACGGGCAACGCCGCCGCCAATAGCCTCGCCGGCGGCCCCGGCGCCGACGTGCTCACCGGCCTGGGGGGCACCGACACCTTCCGCCTCGCCAGCCTGCGCGACTCGCTGCTGGCCGCCCCCGACCAGATCAGCGATCTGGTGATCGGCAGCGACCGCATCGATGGTCCCCGGGCCGTGTCGGCCGCGGCGCTGCGCGAACTGGGGGCGGTGGCCGACCTCACCCCCACCGCCCTGGCCGCCGTGCTCACCCCCGCCAGCTTCGCCGCCAACGGCGGGGCCACCTTCACCCTGGCCGCCGGCGGCAGCGGCGCTGGCGTCCGCACCTTCCTGGCCCTCAACGACGGCACCGCCGGCTTCCAGGCCGCCAGCGACGCCATCGTCGAGATCACCGGCTACAGCGGCTCACTGACCGCGCTGGCGGTGGTGTGAACGGGGCCAGGAATCACCACCGTGTCCCGATCACTTCGGGAGAGGCCCACGCAGATGAGCAGGCCCAGCACCACGAACAGCCCCTGGGCGGCCAGG
>CAZBMT010000075.1:0-8530 GCA_964492645.1 uncultured Cyanobium sp.
CCAGTTGTGTTATGTGATCAACGCCTATGACGGCCGTACGTTTCTTACCGCAAAACCTGTCTACTCGCGGCCCTTGCCGCTGGCCTCTTTTGCCTATTGGCGTGAGCGATTGCAGCAGAATCTCTTCGCCGCGGTCGGTGAGACGATCCCTCCGGTTGACGGTCTTCAGCCGGTGAGTTTGGTTCTGGAGTCAACGTTGCGGCGCCGCAGCCTCAAGGACCGTGTTATGGCCACCTTGTCCCGGACGATCATCATGTCCTGGGGCAAGGTCGTGTCCCTTGTCAAGGCCCTGCCCCCGTATCGGCTGGTTGAACGCCTTGTTCAGGCCCTCCAGCGGCGGGCGAAGGAGCGCGAACTGATCAGGGCCTGGCGGCGCTCGGGCAGCCCGGTCCCGCCACCCCATCTCTACAAGCAGAAGCTGCTGACCAGCTATGCCTCCCGCTACCGACTGTCAACGCTGGTGGAAACAGGAACCTATCTCGGTGACATGGTCTTTTCTCTGCGCAAGCGCTTCAAGACCATCATCTCCATCGAGCTCAGTTCTGAGCTCTGTGCCCGGGCCCAGCAGCGCCTCCGTGAGTTCCCCCATGTCTCCATCATTGAGGGAGATAGCTCCGAGGTTCTCCCCGACATTCTTGATGGCTTGAAGGTTCCTACGCTCTTCTGGCTTGACGGCCATTACTCGGCGGGCAATACGGCACTCGGCGAGCGTGAAACACCTGTGTCTGCAGAGATGGAAGCCATCCTCAACCATCCCGTTCCCGGCCATGTCGTGTTGATTGATGACGCCCGCAACTTTGATGGCACCCACGATTATCCAACGCTCTCTTCGCTCAGGGATTATGTCCACGGGGCTTACCCAAAGGCTGATTTCTCCGTGAAAGACGACGTCATCCGCATCGTGCTCTGAGGCAGGACATTGGCTGATCCTCTCGTTTCTGTCCTGCTTCCTGTCTATAACTGCGAGCGCTATCTCGCCGACGCTATCGATAGCATCCTTTCCCAGACCTTTTCTGACTTCGAGTTCATTATCATCGACGATGGCTCCACGGATCGATCTTTTGAGGTGATCGCTGGCTTCAGGGATCAGCGGATCAGGATGATCCAGCAGGAGAATTGCGGGCTCGCCGCGACTCTCAATCGAGGTATCGGTCTGGCCTGCGGCCAGTACATCGCCCGCCAGGATCAGGATGACCTCTCCTATCCGGAGCGGCTGGCCCATCAGGTGGATTTCATGCAGGCCCATCCCGACTGCGTGCTGTTGGGAACCTGGGCACAGATCATGGAGATTGACCGTGTTGTCAATCGCTTCCATCGCCATCCGGTCGATGAAGCGGAGCTTCGCTATCTGATGTTGTTCAACAACCCGTTCGTCCACAGTTCCGTCATGCTGCGCCGTTCCGCCCTTGCCAGGGTCGGTGGTTACACCACCGATCCGGATCGGCAGCCTCCGGAGGACTTCGAGCTCTGGTCGCGCCTTGCCCGTGAGGGATCGATCGCGAACCTCGGCGAGGTTCTGCTCGCCTACAGGGAGATCCCCGGCAGCATGTCCCGCGTCGGTCCCTCACCCTTCCGTCGCCGCCTGATCACGATCTGTTCGGAAAATCTCGCTGCCGCTTCAGGCCTTTCCGCTGACGATCCCGATATCCGGGCCATCGCAGCCCTGACCCACGGGGGTGTGGAGGAGGTTTCCGCCCGTCCCGATTTCTCCCGGATGCAGTCCGTCCTCCTGCGCGCCATTCAGGCTTCGCCGGGCGAGTCCGTCGCCGCGTCCCTGCGCCAGGACGCTATGGCCCGCGTCCAGGCGATGCAGGCCGGCTGGATGGTTCGGGAGTCACCGGCCTACGAACTTCTGCACCGGGCAGGGCCCTTCCGCCGTCTGGCCAAGCGTGTCTGGCGACTGGCCAAGTGGCTGCGGGGTCCGCAATGAAGACCATCGTCATCGGCGGTGCCGGGTTCATCGGCTCCCTCGTCAGCCAGGCCCTGATCGCCTCCGGCCGTGAGGTGACCGTCGTCGGACGGCGTCCCCCCGGTGCCCACACGGCTGCCCTGGCTTGCGCCTACCGCTGTGCCGATCTCGGCAACCGGGCCCAGATGCGGGAGATCCTTGAGCCGGGCTGCGAAGTGATCGATCTGGCCTACGCCACCGTCCCCAAGACCAGTTACGGCGACCCGGTCTTCGATCTGCTCGCCAATCTGCCCGGCAGCGTCGGACTGCTGGAGGAGGCGATGGCAGTAGGGGTACGACGCCTGCTGCTCGTTTCCTCCGGGGGCACGGTCTACGGCCCCCCCCGCACCCTGCCCATTGCGGAATCCCACCCGACGGCCCCCATCAGCCCTTACGGCATCACCAAGCTGACCATCGATCACTACGCCCTGATGTTCCATCACACCCGTGATCTGCCGGTTGTGGTGGTGCGGCCGGCCAACGCCTACGGCGTCCAGCAGCGTTCCAGGACCGGCCAGGGCTTCCTCGCCGCCGCCATCGACGCCATCCTTACGCGACGTGAGATCGAGATCTATGGCGATGCGGGAACCATCCGCGATTACATCCACGTCAGTGATGTCGCCAGCGGCATCCTTGCGGCCCTGGATTACGGCCGCGATGGTGAAATCTATAACCTTGGCACTGGCATCGGTGCCAGCAATCTCGATGTGATCGCCATGCTGCGCACCTTGGCTGAGGCGGCCGGCCACACCATTCAGGTGCGCCATCTGCCTTCACGGCGATTTGACGTGGAGGCCAATGTGCTGGATGCCCGGAAGCTCTGCTCCGGCTGCGGATGGCGTCCGGATGTATCTCTAGAGAGCGGTCTCGCAGAGATGTGGGATCATGCCCTGATGACGTCCTCCACCACTTGAGGACTCCCCTTGCCCGCCCGATCCACAACCATGGGACTCCTTACTCGGCTGCTGGATCTGCGTGGGTCCTCCGACGAACGTTCGACATCCCTGGATCCCTTCCTCAGCACGGCCAACCCCTCCCGCAATCCAGCCTGCGGGGAGTTCGAGGTGGACGGCTGGGTCACCTCCGCGTTCGTGGCCCGCACCCTGGTTCCCGTGGTCGGGGTCCATCCCTTTCCCCTCCAGGAACTGATGCTGATGACGGCGACGGTGTGTCGCTTCCAGCCCTCCCTGATCTTTGAATGGGGCACCAACATCGGCAAGTCGGCGCGAATCTTCCATGAAATCGCCCAGTATTTCCATATCCCCACCACGATCCATTCCTGCGACCTCCCCGACGACGTCGACCATGTGGAGCATCCCCACGCCCAGCGGGGCGCCATGGTGCGGGGCCTGGCGGGGGTGGAACTGCACCAGGGCGATGGGCTGACCACCTCACTGAGCCTGTGGGAGCGGGCGGGGCGCCCCTCCTCTCCCCTCTTCTTCCTCGATGGCGACCACAGCCACGCCAGCGTCAGGCGTGAGATCGACGGGATCCTGGCGGCCGTCCCCGATCCGGTGCTGCTGCTCCACGACACCTTCCTCCAGTCCCCCCAGTCCGGCTACAACATCGGGCCCCGCCAGGCTGTCGAGGAGTCCCTGGCCGCCTGTCCCGGCCGCTTCCGGGCGGTGCATTCGGGTCTCAGCCTGCCAGGCATGACCCTGCTCTATTCCACCCCCCCGGCTGCGGCGTAGGTTCGCCCGAGCCCCGCCGGCCCATGAAGATCCTCCATACGGTCGAGTCCTATCTGCCGGCCCGCCATGGCATGTCGGAGGTGGTGCGGCAGATCTCCGAGCGGCTGGTGGCCCGGGGCCACGACGTCACCGTCGCCACCCGCTCCGACCCGGCCCGCACGGGCGACAGCATCGAGGGGGTGAAGGTCAGGGGATTCGACGTCCAGGGCAAGAGTGCTGTCGGGGTCTGGGGGGATGTCTCCGGCTACCAGCGCTACCTGCTCGGCTCCGATGCCGATGTGATCGTCAATTTCGCGGCGCAGCAGTGGGCCACCGATCTGATGCTGCCGCTGCTGCCCCAGCTGAAGGCCCGCAAGGTGTTCGTTCCCACGGGCTTCTCCGCCCTGGGTGACCCCACCTTCGCCGCCTACTTCGCCGCCATGGGCGAGTGGATGCGCAGCTATGACACCTGTGTCTTTCTTTCGGACTCCTACCGGGACATCGATTTCGCCCGCCGGGAGGGTGTCGATCGCATCGCCATCATTCCCAACGGGGCGGCGGCCGAGGAGTTCGTCCGCCCCCGGGATCCCGGCCTGCGGGCCCGGCTCGGCATCCCCGAAGACGATCTCCTGATCCTGCATGTCTCCGGCTACCTGTCGGTGGCCAAGGGGCAGGCCGAGGCCCTCGAGATCTTCTCCCGCTCCCAGCTGCGCCAGGCCACCCTGCTGCTGGTCAGCCCGGATTTCTCCCAGTCCCTGGCCCGTTCCCTGACGCCGCGGCAGCTGGCCCGGGGCCTTTACCACCTGCTGCGGGGCAAGGGGCTGCGGGCCCTCGCCTTCCCCACCCAGCTGCAGGTGATGAAGCGCCTCAACCGACGTCGCAACGCGGCGGCCGGCCGCCAGGTCCTTGGCCATGCCCTCTCCCGCGAGGACACGGTGAGCGCCTTCCTCGAGGCCGACCTGCTGCTGTTCCCCTCCTGGATCGAATGCTCCCCCCTGGTGCTGTTCGAAGCCGCCGCCTCCCTCACGCCGTTCCTGGTCACGCCGGTGGGCAATGCGGCCGAGATCATCGCCTGGACCGGGGGCGGGGAGCTGCTGCCCGGCGAGCGCAGTGACGACCGGGAAGGCAGCGTGCGGGCCGATGTGGCCGCCGGCACCCGGCGGCTCGAGGCGCTGGTGGCGGATGCCCCCGCCCGCCGCCGGATGGCCGACTCCGCCCACCGGGCCTGGCAGGCCCACTTCACCTGGGAGCGCATCGCCGACCAGTACGAACGGCTCTACCGATCCCTGCTCGACGGTGAGGCGATCCACGACCAGTTCCCGGCCCCCCCCCAGCTCTGATGCGCGTTCTCACCCTGATCTTCTCCAAGGACCGGCCGCTGCAGCTTCAGGCGACCCTGGCCTCGTTCGCCCTGCACTGCCGGGAGGCGGCGCAGACGCCGATCACGGTGCTGTACCGGGCCAGCTCCGGGGCGTTCTCCCGCGGATACGCCCAGCTGCGGGAGGAGTTCCAGGGCCGGCTGCTGATCGACTGGGTGGAGGAGCGCTCCTTCCGGCAGGACCTGCTGGCCTGCCTGAGGCAACCACCGGCCGCGTCCCGCTGGCGCAGGCTCCTCGATCGGCTGCGGTTGCGCTCCTGGCGTCCGCGCTGGGAGCAGCTGCTGTTTCTCGTCGATGACAACATCTTCGTGCGGCCCTTTTCGCTGCGATCGATCGTGGAGGCCCTGGAGCAGCAGCCCTCCGCCATCGGCTTCTCCCTGCGCGTCGGCCGCAACACCACGCGCTGCTATTCGATGAACTGCGACCAGCCGCTGCCGGAGTTCCAGCCCCTCGCGTCGGGTCTGCGGTTTCGCTGGGTGGGCGAGACGGGCGACTTCGGCTACCCGATCGAGGTGTCCAGTTCCGTCTACCGCCTCGCCGATCTGATCGGCCTGCTGCGGACGCTCCCCTACACCAACCCCAACCGCCTGGAGCAGGTGCTGTCCTCCTCCAGTTCCCTCTTCGCCCTCGGCAAGCCTGACCTGCTCTGCTTCGAGAGGTCGGTGGCCTTCTGCGCACCGGTCAACAAGGTGCAGACGATCCTCGACAACCGGGCCGGCGCCTCCGATGACTACTCCAGCGAGGCCCTGCTCGAACGTTTCCTGGAGGGCCAGCGGGTGGATGTCGAGGCCCTGCGGGATTTCGTCCCCCTGGCCGCCCATGTGGAGATCGAGCTTCCCCTGCGGTCCGCTCCGGCGCTGTGACCGCGCCCATCGCGGTCCTGCTCTGCATGAAGGGGGACACCCCGGCGCCCCTGGCCCTGCGGGCCATCCGCAGCACGGCCGCCAGCCTCGCTCCCGGCGATCGGTTCTACCTGCGGGTGGATGGAGGGGCCCTCAGCGATCCCGAGCTGTTCCGTGCCGCCGCCGCCCCCGCCCGGCTGGAGCTCCGGGAGGCGGCCGAGGGACGGGGGCTGGCCCACGGCCTCAACCAGCTGCTGGCGGAGGCGCTGCGGGATCCAGGCATCGCCCTGTTCGCCCGGATGGATGCCGACGACGAATCCCTGCCCGGAAGGATGGAGCGCCAGCGCCGGTTCCTGGCGGAGCACCGGGAGGTCGACATCCTCGGCACGGCCTGCCATGAGGTCGATGAGCACGGCGCCTATCTGCAGCTCAAGCGCATGCCCCTCAGCCATCGGGCGATTGTGGCCACTCTGCCGCGCAGCAATCCCCTGAATCACCCCACGGTGATGCTGCGGCGCCGTGTGTTCGAATCCGGCCTCCGCTACCGGGAGGATGTGAAACGCACCGAGGACTATCACCTCTGGATCGCGGCGGCGGCAGCGGGTTTCGTGTTCGCCAACCTGCCGGAACCGCTGCTGAACTTCCAGCGCGATTCCGGATTCTTCGGTCGCCGTGGCGGCTGGCGGCAGGCCTGGGCCGACCTGCAGGTGCGGCTCAGGGCGATGCGGGAGCTGCGGCTCTACTCCCCGGTCAACCTGCTGTGGACGTTCGCCGCCTTCGGGCTGCGCCTGCTGCCGGCGCCCGTGCAGACCTGGCTCTATCGCCGGCTGCGGTAACCGTTCCGGTTCCGCTGTCTCCAGGCCCAGCCATCACGGCAGATGTCCTCCAGCGTGCGGGTGGTGGACCAGCCGAGCAGCTGCCGCGCCGCGGTTGAATCGGCAACGCTCTCCGCCACATCTCCAGGCCGGCGGGGTGCGAATTCGTAGGCCACAGGAGCGCCGGTGATCCGTTCAAAGGCCTCGATCATCTCGAGCACGGAGTGTCCCTGGCCGCTGCCGAGATTCAGGGTGAGGGTCTGCTCCTCCGTTGTCAGGAGTACGTCGAGGGCCTGCCGGTGACCCTCGGCAAGATCCATCACATGGATGAAGTCACGGATGCCGGTGCCATCGGGTGTGGGCCAGTCGGAGCCGAAGATCTGCACGTGGGACCGGAGTCCCATGGCCACCTGGGTGATCAGGGGGAACAGGTTGGAAGGGACTCCATTGGGATCTTCGCCGATGCGTCCGCTGGGGTGCGCTCCCACGGGGTTGAAGTAACGCAGCCTGGCCATGCGCCACCCCGGCTCGCTGTCGGCCAGGTCGGCCAGCATCCGCTCCACCGCCGCCTTGGTCCGTCCGTATGGATTCGCTGGCTGGATGCAGGCGTCCTCAGGGATCGGCAGGTCCTGCGGGCAGCCGTAGAGCGCGGCGGTGCTGCTGAATACGATCGTCCGGCAGCCATGGCGTCGCATGGCTTCCAGCAGGCAGCGGGTGCCTTCGACGTTGACGTGCCAGTAGCTCAGCGGCTCCTGGATCGAGTCACCCACGGCCTTGAGGCCGGCGAAATGCAGCACGGCCGCCACGCCCCCGCCGCTGCCGCCGACGCGGAACGCCCCATCGAGGGCCCCCTGGCTTCGGATGTCACCGTTGATGAAGCGCAGCCGGTGGTCACCCGTGGCGGTCTCCCAGGCCTGATGCACGCCGCCCTGATCAACTACCTGCCGGCAGGGTCTGAGCTGGCAGAGTTCCGCCACCCGGTGGAGTGCTTCGACGCTGCTGTTGTGCAGGTTGTCGATGACAACCACGTCATGGCCGGCACCGATCATCACCAGACAGGTGTGACTGCCGATGAAGCCAGCCCCTCCAGTGATCAGTACAGTCGCCAAAGACCGTGACCAGGGATTGTTGATCCTACGCGGTTAGGGGCCGCCCATCCCCCTGAGTCTCAGGGAAGGGTCCTGAACAGGGTCTTGGAGGCTCGGGCTGGCACATCTGGCTGGGCTCCTCTGGCTCTTGCGAGCAGGCGAATCGTCTTGATCAGGATCAGTGTGTCGAGCATCAGACTGGCATTGCGCAGGTAATAGAGGTCGTAGCTGAGTTTCATTCTGCTGTCCTCGATGCTGGCGCCATAGGGATAGCAAACCTGCGCCCAGCCGCTGAGTCCGGGGCGCACCCAGTGGCGGACGCGATAGTGCTGGATCTGTTGTTCCAGCGTGTCTTCGATCTCGGGGCGTTCCGGCCTTGGGCCGATCAGGCTCATCTCGCCCTTGAGAACGGCAATCAGCTGGGGAAGTTCATCGATGCGCAGCCGCCTCAGCAGCTTCCCCACCCGCGTGACGCGGGGGTCGTCGCGGCTGGCCCAGCGGGCACCCCGTGTCTCCGCTTCCGCGCACATGGTCCGCAGTTTCCAGATCTCGATGGGCTCCCCATACAGACCTGTCCTGACCTGGCGGAAGAGGATCCCCCCGCCGTCCTCCAGGCGGATCGCCAGGGCAGTGACCAGCAGCACCGGCGCCGTGAGGATCAGCAGCAGGCTGGCGACGATCAGGTCCCCCATGCGTTTGAGCCGCCATCCCCAGCGGTTGGGCTGCAGTTCGAAGCCGTCGGCCTGCAGCAGCCAGCGGCTCGAGAACAGCTCCGGCGGGACCCGCTG
>CAZBMT010000076.1:0-8530 GCA_964492645.1 uncultured Cyanobium sp.
CGCCGCGGCGGTGGCGCCCCTTGCCGGGCTGCACCTCCTCGATGTGGGCCACGCCCCGCATCGGGATGCTGCCCCGGCCGGTGGCGTAGGTGTCGCGCACGCCGCTGCCCAGCAGCACCTCGCCGCCGGTGGGGAAATCGGGGCCGGGCACCATCGCCAGCAGCTTCTCCTCCGGCAGGTCGGGCTTGCGGATCAGGGCGATCAGGGCATCCACCACCTCCCCCAGGTTGTGGGGCGGGATGCTGGTGGCCATGCCCACGGCGATGCCGGTGCAGCCGTTGAGCAGCAGGAAGGGCAGCTGGGCCGGCAGCACCGTGGGCTCCTGCTGGGAGCCGTCGAAGTTGGGGGCGAAATCGACCGTGTCGCTGCCGATCTCATCGAGCATCGCCTCGTTGGCGATCGGCGCCAGCCGGGTTTCCGTGTAGCGCATCGCCGCCGGCGGGTCGTCGTCCACCGAGCCGAAGTTGCCGTGGCCATCGAGCAGCGGGTGGCGACTGGCGAAGGTCTGCACCAGCCGCACCAGGGCGTCATAGACGGCCTGGTCGCCGTGGGGGTGGTACTTGCCGAGCACGTCGCCCACCACCCGGGCGCACTTGCGGTAGGGCCGGTCCGGGGTCAGCCCCAGCTCGTGCATCGCGTACAGGATGCGCCGCTGCACCGGCTTGAGCCCGTCGCGCACGTCCGGCAGGGCCCGCCCCACGATCACGCTCATCGCGTACTCGAGGTACGAGCGCTGCATCTCCTGATGCAAGGCGATCGGTTGGACGCGCTCGTCCTGCATCCGGTCCGTTGGTTCAGCGGCTCAGGGCGCTCAGCCTACAGATGGCGCCCTGAGCCCCCCCTTGGTCAGGAATCGTCGCCGCTGCCGCCGTCACCGTCGGTGGCGTTGGCCAGGGCCCGCTCCACCGCCGCCCTCAGCTCCGGCAGGGCCAGCAGCTGGGCGGTCACCGCCCGCAGCTTCGGCCCCCACAGCTGCTCCTTCTGGAACTTCTCCTTGACGTAGTTGGGCTCCTCCGCCAGGGCGGACTCGGCCAGCTTCAGGGCCTGGGCCCGCTCCGCCGGCCCCCGCTCGAACAGGGCCGCCGCCAGGGCCAGGGAGGTCTCGGCGATGTCCGGTTTGATCGCCAGCACCCGCTGCCAGCGGCCGATGGCGTCGTTGACGCGGCCGCTCTCGTAGAGCACCAGCCCCTGGTTGTTGATCGCCTCCCAGAAGTCCTTGCGCAGCCCCGCGGCCCTCTCGAACGACCCCAGGGCCTCCTGGGTGTTGCCCAGCAGGATCTGGGCATTGCCCAGGTCGAAGTAGGCGCCGGCGTTGCGGCTGTCCAGCTCCAGCCCCCGCCGCAGCAGGCCGACGGCGTCCTGGGGCTTGCCGTCCCGCAGCGCCAGGGAGCCCTCGGCGAACCAGATGCCGGCGTTGTTCGGATCCAGTTCCTTGGCCCGGGCGAGGGCCACCTTCGCCTTCTCCATCTGATTGCTGCGCAGCTCCGCCTCCGCCAGCAGCACCCAGCCGCGGGGGTCCTGCGGCAGCAGCCGCACCGTCAGTTCCGCCAGCCGGGCCGCATCCTCCGCCTGGCCGAGGCGCAGCAGCCGTGCCGCCGCCTGGGCGATGCCCAGCCCCGCCCCCTCCAGTTCCTTCTCCTGGGGCAGGTACACGAACGGCACCAGCGCCCGTGCCGGCAGGGGGAGCACCGTCAGCGGCAGGGCCAGGCAGAGGGAGGAGAACAGTCGCCAGAACCGCCGGCCCACGGAATCACCCCGAATCGCCCCAGCCTAGGGAGCCGTCCCCCGTCGTCCCCAACCGGCCGCCAGCGCCGCCCGGATGTTGCGTCGCCACATCGCCGGCCGGATCCGCCGCAGGGCAGAGGCCCGCAGCCGTTCGTCCCAGTCGCCGTCGCTCCAGCCCAGGGCCTCCGCGCCGCGCAGATCCAGCAGCCAGGGGCGGGGCTGCCCGTCGCCGTCGGTGGCGACGGGCAGGGGCCGCTCGTTCCAGGGGCAGACCTCCTGGCAGATGTCGCAGCCGGCCACCCAGCCCTGCAGCCGCCCGGCGATCGCCGGCGGCAGCGTCTCCTCGCGGTTCTCGATCGTGTGGTAAGCGATGCAGCGGCGGGCATCGACCACGAACGGCTCGTCGAGGGCGCCGGTGGGGCAGGCGTCGATGCAGGCCGTGCAGGCGCCGCACAGGGTCTCGGCCGGGCGGTCGGGGGGCAGATCGAGGCTGGTCAGCAGGTGGCCCAGCAGCATCCAGGAGCCCCGGCGGCGATGGATCAGGTTGCCGTTCTTGCCGATCCAGCCCAGGCCCGCCTCCTCCGCCCAGGCCTTGTCGAGCAGCGGGGCGCTGTCGACGCAGGCGCGCCAGGTGGTGCCCGGCGCCGCCTGCTCCAGCCAGCGCCCCAGCTGCCGCAGGCGGCCGTCGATCACGCGGTGGTAATCGCGCCCCCAGCCGTAGCGGGCCACCCGCAGGCTGCCCGGCGCCCGCTCCCGCGCCACGTGGTAGTTCCAGCCCACGGCCAGCACGCTGCGCACCTCCGGCAGAAGCGCCTCGATCCGGCGGCGGCGGGAATCCTCCATCCAGCCCATCCCCGCCTGGTGGCCCGCCGCCAGCCAGCGCTCCAGGGCGGCCGTGCGCAGGGGCAGCCGCGGACCCCCCGGCACCGCCGCCAGGCCCACCGGTGCGAAACCGAGCCCCTCGGCCCGGGCCTTCAGCGCCGCCGCCAGCTCGCCGGGGGAGGAAGGGGGATTCAAGGGCTGCCGGTAGAGTCCCACGAATCCGACCTCCCCTGCGTGGCAGTCAGTTCCTCCTCCCGCTTCAGTCCTCTGCTGCGCTGGATGGGCCTCACCCTGGTGGTGCTGCTCGTCCTGCAGCTGGTCGCGGTACTCACCCTCTGGGACTGGCAGGAGGAGGCCTTCCGCCAGCTGGTGGTGGAGCGGCTGATCGCCCAGTCCCCGATGGGTCTGATCGGGTTGCTGCTCATGTACCTCTCCTCCCGCCTGGAAGACCCGTCGGAGGAGCGCACCCCCGTCCTCTGGACCGTCTGCATCATCAGCGGTCTGCTGGCCGTGCTGCTCACCGCCTCCCTGCCGATCACCTTCGGCGGTGACCAGCAGATGCAGCAGCAGGCCGACCAGCAGATTGCCGCCAAGCGCGGCCAGCTGGAGATGGCCCGCCAGCAGAGCAAGGATCCCGCCCTGCTCCAACAGCTGATCAAGCAGGCCGAAGCCACGGGCCAGGTGCCCCCCGGTGCCACCGAGGAGCAGAAGACCCAGTCGGCCCGGGCCTTCGTCGACCGCCAGCTCGACCAGCTCGAGACCCAGTTCAAGCAGACCGAGCAGACCAGCAAGGTCACTCTGAGCCAGCGCCGCTACGGCGGATCCCTGGGCGCGGTGGTGCTGATCATCGCCTTCACGATCCTTTGCCTCGGCAGTGTCCTGTAAGACCCCCGTGGATCGTTACCGTTAGGGTTTCGCCCCTCCGGACCCCGTCCATTGGTCCCATCCAGTAGTCCCAGCTCCGATCAGCCCCTGGGCAACCGGCTGCAGCAGGATCTCAAGAACGATCTGATCGCCGGCCTGCTGGTGGTCATTCCGCTGGCCACCACGATCTGGCTCGCCACAACGGTGAGCCGCTTCGTGCTGGCCTTCCTGACGTCGATCCCCAAGCAGTTCAACCCGTTCAACACCCTCAACCCCCTCCTCCAGGACCTGATCAACCTGGGGGTGGGGCTGCTGGTGCCGCTCCTGGGCATCCTGCTGATCGGTCTGATGGCCCGCAACATCGTCGGCCGCTGGCTGCTGGAGTTCGGTGAGGGCACCCTGCTGCGGATCCCCCTGGCGGGTTCCGTCTACAAGACCCTCAAGCAGCTGCTGGAAACCTTCCTCCAGGGCAGTTCCTCCCGCTTCCGGCGGGTGGTGCTGGTCGAATACCCCCGCGAGGGGCTCTATGCCGTCGGCTTCGTCACCGGGGTGCTGGGCACGGCCATCCAGGCCGATTTCGGCGAGACCATGCTCAGCGTCTTCATTCCCACCGCCCCCAACCCCACCACGGGCTGGTACGCGGTGGTGCCCGAGCGGCTGGTCAGGGACATCGACCTGAGCGTCGAGGACGCTTTCCGCACGATCATCTCCGCCGGCATCGTCAGCCCCGACGAGCGCGAACCCACCTCCAACCGCAGCTTCGCCAGCCTGCTGGCCCAGCTGCGCGCCCCCCAACCCTCCTGATGCAGAGTCGCACCCTTGCCCGTGAACTGGCCCTGCTGATGCTTGGTCAGGTCAGCGACCGCGGCAGCGGCGCCGAGGCCCCCTCCGGGACCTTCGATCTGCTGCTGCAGCAGGCCGTCACCAGCCTCAGCCAGCACGTGCGCGAGGCTCTCGACCGCTCCGCCGAGGATCTCCAGCAGGCCCAGCAGCGGCTGCTCGACAGCGAGCTTCAGGACCAGGGGGAGAAGCAGCTGCCCACGGTGCGGCGCCATCTGCAGGAGGGCCTCACCCACGCCGAGCACGCCCTCAACCGCCTCTCCGCCAGCCTGGAGCTGCCGCGCCTGCTGCTTCTGGCCGATCAGGAGGCGGTTCAGCGCGACGCCATCGGCCGCATCCGGGCCGTGCTGCGCGACCGCGAAGCCCTCGACGGCCGGATTGATGCGGTGATGGAGGGCTGGCGCCTCACCCGCCTGCCCCGTGTCGATCGGGACATCCTGCGGCTGGCGGTGGTGGATCTGGAGGATTTCGGCACCCCCGCGGCCGTGGCCTGCAACGAGGCGGTGGAGCTGGCCAACCGCTACAGCGACGAGCAGGGGCGGCGCATGATCAACGGAGTGCTGCGGCGCTTCACCGCCGCCCGGGTCTGATCAGGAACGCGATGGTCTTCGATTGGTTCAAACGGGCCCTGGCCCAGCCCGCCACGCCGGCGCCCGCCGCCGCTCCCTCGCCGGAGTCCGAGCCGCAGGAGCCGCAGTCTCCGCCCGAGCCTGAGGCCGCCCCGCCGGCCGCGGCGGCACCGTCCTCCGTTGCGGCCGCCGATGCGGCCGCTGACGCTGCGCCGCCCGCCGCGCCCGTCCCCGCGGCCCCCGCCGGACCAGGGGTCGATGAGGACGCCCTGGCCTGGGCCCGCCAGGCCTACGCCCGGCTGAAGGCCCAACAGGAGGCGGCCAGCCAGGCCGCGACCCCCGCGCCGCCCGCCCCTCCGGCCGAGCCCGCCCCTCTTCAGGTTGGGCCCGCCGCCCCACCGGCCGCGCCGGCACCTTCCCCCGAACCGGCTCCTGCCGCCGAGACTCCAGCCGCTGCCCCGCCGCCGGCGGCCCCCGAGCCCGGGCCAGCCGCTCCGCCCGCCGCCAGCGGCCTGTCCCTGCTGGAGCAGGCCGCGGCCCAGCGCCGGCAGCGCCTCCAGGAGATCACCGCCCCCGCCGAGCCCGCCCCGGTCGCGCCGCCGGCCACCGCCACACCAGCCACCCCCGCGGCCCCAGAGGCCGATGCCGCCGATCCCAGCCTCGGCGCCTTCGATGACACCTTCACCTGGTCGGCGGAGGTGCTGGCGGCCCAGGGGCGCCGCGTCGAGGAGGTGTCGCTGGAGGAGATCGACTGGCTGGGCCGGCTGCGGCGCGGCCTGGAGAAGACCCGCCGCGGCTTCGTCACCCAGCTGCTGGAGAACCTCGGCGATGACCCCCTCACCCCGGAGGTGCTCGACGACCTCGAATCCACCCTGCTGCGGGCCGACGTGGGTGTGAAGGCCACCGACCAGGTGCTGGAAGCCCTGCGCCGCCGCCTCAACGAGGAGGTGGTCGACCCGGCCGAGGGGCTCCGCTTCCTGAAGGAGCAGCTGCGCGGCCTGCTGGAGGAGCCGATCCGCGCCGGCGGCACCGCCCTGCTGGCCCCCCAGCGCGACCGGCTCAACGTCTGGCTGCTGGTCGGCGTCAATGGGGTCGGCAAGACCACCACCCTCGGCAAGCTGGCCAACCTGGCGGTGCGCAGCGGCTACAGCTGCCTGATCGCCGCCGCCGACACCTTCCGGGCCGCGGCCGTGCAGCAGGTGAGCGTCTGGGGGGAGCGCAGCGGCGTGGCCGTGGTGGCCAACCCCAGCGCCAACGCCGACCCGGCGGCCGTCGTCTACGACGCCATCGGCGCCGCCCGCTCCAAGGGCACCGAACTGGTGCTGGTCGACACGGCCGGCCGGCTGCAGACCAAGCACAACCTGATGGAGGAGCTGGGCAAGGTGCGGCGCACCATCGACAAGCTGGCGCCGGAGGCGGCGGTGGAATCGCTGTTGGTGCTCGATGCCAGCCAGGGCCAGAACGGCCTGCGCCAGGCCATGGCCTTCGCCAGTGCCGCCGGTCTTACGGGGGTGGTGCTCACCAAGCTGGACGGCAGCGCCAGGGGCGGCGTCGCCCTGGCGGTGGCCTCCGAAGCGGGACTGCCGATCCGCTTCATCGGCGCCGGCGAGGGCATCCGCGACCTGCGCCCCTTCAACAGCTTCGAGTTCGTCGAGGCCCTGCTCGCCTCCTGAGGCCCGCCTGCCGCTGCTACCTTGCGTGTCCTTTGCGGCCGCTCGGTGAGCAGCCTGCCGCCTCCGCAGCCCCATCCCAACCCCACCACGGCGTCCCGTCCCGGTCAGGGGCTGTCCGTGGCGGCTTCGCTCCGCCAGCTGCTCGACAGCCTTGGCCGTGAGCAGCGCCGCAACCTGGAGCTGCTGGCATCCCTCTCCTTCGCCCTGCGCAGCTACACCAACCTCAAGCGCTTCCTGGAACTGGTGCCCCTTGTGGCCGCGCGCCTGGTGGAGGCGGAGGGCAGCCTGCTGGTGGTGTTCCACGCCGATGGCCGGCTCTGGCGCGAGCAGCTCCAGGCCACCCCCGGCGAGCGCAGCGCCGAGGTGCTGCGGCAGCTGGCCGCCCTGCCCGATGGGCAGCTGCAGCACCAGGAGGGCGACGAGGCCGTCGCGGTGCTGCTCGACCCCCTGATCCAGCGCCTGCTCGGCGCCCACCAGGTGTTCGCCACCTCCGTGGTGGCCCGCAGCCGCCAGCGGGGCCGGCTCTACGTGTTCAGCGACCGGCGCGGCTACAGCTGGAGCGACGTGCGCCGCCGGCACCTGCAGCTGGTGGCCGACCTCACCGGTGTGGCCCTGGAGAACGAGGTGCTGCAGCAGGACCGGCGCCGCCATGAGCGGCTCGACCGCCAGCTGAGCATCGGCGCCGAGGTCCAGTCCCAGCTGCTCCCCGACCACTGCCCCGTGATCGACGGCGTCGAGCTGGCGGCCCTCTGTCGCCCCGCCTTCCAGGTGGGCGGCGACTACTACGACTTCATCCCCACCCAGCCCCAGCTCACCGGCCACCGGCGCGAACAGGCCCCCTGGGCGCTGGTGATGGGCGATGTCATGGGCAAGGGGGTGCCGGCCGGCCTGCTGATGACCCTGCTGCGGGGCATGCTGCGGGCCGAGGTGCTCAGCGGACTGCCCCCCGACCGCATCCTCCACGACCTCAACCAGCTGGCCCAGGAGGACCTGGCCCACTCGCACCGCTTCGTGACCCTCTTCTATTCCGACTACGACCCCCGCACCCGCCTGCTGCGCTACGCCAACGCGGCCCACAACCCGCCCCTGCTGTGGCGGCGCCAGTCGGGACGGGTGGAGCGCCTCGACACCCCGGGCCTGCTGATCGGCCTGCAGAGCGAGGCCGAATACGGTTGCGGCGAACTGCAGTTGGAGCCCGGCGACGTGATCCTCTACTACACCGACGGGGTGACGGAGGCCAGCGGCTTCAGCGGCGAGCGCTTCGACGAGGAGCGGCTGGTGAAGGCCTTTCAGGGCGCCTGTCGGGCCGCCCACGACGCCCAGGCGATCCTGGACCGGCTGTTTGATCGCCTCGACCGCTTCGTCGGCAGCGATCGCCGCCTTGAGGACGACGCCTCGATGGTGGTGCTGAAGGTGAAGGACGGGGTGGTTCTGCCTGCCCTGCCCGCCACCTGATACCAAGGCCAGGCTGAAGACGAATGGCAAGCTGAGGGGCTGCCCGGAATGTCCTGATGGCCGCCGACCCCTCCCCCACCACCTGGAGCGATCGCTTCGAGCAGGGGCTGCATCCGGCGATCGAGCGGTTCAACGCCTCGATCGGTTTCGATATCGCCCTGCTCCAGGAGGACCTCGACGGCTCCGTCGCCCACGCCCGCATGCTGGGGCGCTGCGGGGTGATCAGCGAGCCGGAGGCGGAGCGGCTGATCGAGGGGCTCGAGGCCATCCGCGCCGAGGCGGCCGCCGGGCTTTTCACGCCTGGCCTGGAGGCGGAGGACGTGCATTTCGCCGTCGAACGACGCCTGATCGAGCTCCTTGGCCCCCTCGGCAAGACGCTGCACACCGGCCGCAGCCGCAATGACCAGGTCGGCACCGACCTGCGCCTGTGGCTGCGGCGCCGCATCGATGCCATCGATGCCGCCCTGGTGCGCTTCGAGCGTGCCCTGCTGGTGAGGGCCGAGGCCCATGCCGACACGCTCATCCCCGGCTACACCCACCTGCAGCGGGCCCAGCCGGTCTGCCTGGCCCACCACCTGCTGG
>CAZBMT010000077.1:0-8514 GCA_964492645.1 uncultured Cyanobium sp.
AACATCCCCACGCGTCGTGTGCCATCGGGGCTGATCTGTTCCAGGTGGCCAGGCCGGCTGCTGCAGGCTTGGTAGCGGAAGGCCGCCGTACTCACGCTCTGGGCCAGGGTGCCGGACACGCGATCGGCATCCAGTGCCGCAAACACCTGCCCGGGGTCAACGATCGGTGCAGCAACAGGCTCAAGCCGAAGGCGTGTCAGTCCCGCGGCCACATCCAACAGGCTGTCTGGGTCAAGCACCCGGGCCACCTGGCGACCCAGGGCTGCCCAGTATTCAATCTGCTCGGCAGCACTGCGATGGTGCCGGGCCCCGATCAAGGCGGCGCTCTCCATCAGCTCTCTCTGCAACCGCACGGGAGAAGCGGCTTTCGGCATGACGACGAACCCCCCAAAAGCGCAATCACCATGGAACTGTAGCAGAATGCTACGTGGCCATCGCCGCAGGGAGGGCACCCTCGCTCAACGTCGGTCAGATGAAGTGAAATCGCTTCAGGTGAGGCTGGTGTTGGCTGAGATCTGGGAGGGCTGGAAGCCGGGAGATGGCCCCTGCGTGGTCTTTCTCAAGAGTGGCTGACGTCGGCAGGCGCGGAGAGAGTTCCATCCATCAGCATCCTGGAGGTATTCAGGCGTCTGCGTGAACACAGTGAGGCTGGACGTGATTCACGATAGTCGACTCACCCATGCCAGAAGCCGGGAGGTCTGAACGTCGCCTACCGCCAAAAGCAGGCAGCCACCACTCTCCTTGGAGTCAGGGAAGTACCTGATCGGCCAGCCGTTGCAGAGGTAGATCGGCGGCGTCCGCCAGCAGCTGCTGGGGATCGATGCCCGCCAGCCCAGCGCCGCGCTGCAGCTTCCAGAGCGCATTCGCCACTGCTGTGAGCATCAGCTCGGGGGCCAGCACCAGCGGTGCTTGTCCGAGCTGCTCGGCCCAGTCATTCGCCATCGTGTCATACGTGATGAGGCGCAGCACCGCCGAGGCATCGAGCACCAGCGCCGGTGTCATCAGCGCTCGCAGTCGCTGCGGATCAGGGATTCCGGCGACTCCTGCCACTGCAGCGCTGGTCGCTGCTGCCAGCGCTGGGCGATCCTCTCCAGCGCCAGCTGGCGCCGCTGCCTCGGGTCCCCGCCAACCATCCCTTCCAGATCAGCCAGGGCCTGCTGACTCAGGCTGCGCTTCTGGGCCTGGGCCCGGCGCTGCAACAGGCGGTGCAAGGGATACGGCAGGTCGCGGATCTGCAGGGAAGGCCTGGCAGGCTCCGGTCTTGGAACAATTTACTTGGAATGCATGCGGATGGCATGCTGCGCCATCCGCACCGTCGTTTCGATCCGCTGGGTGCCGCCGCCAGCGGGCTCGAACTCCTGCCGCAACCGCAGGTGCAACAGGCCGTCCGGCTCCAGGGCGGCGGCCAGCCCCGGCACGCTGAGCCCATCGAGCAGCACCCGGTTCTGGGCCGCACCGGCGCTCGGTTCGCCGTGCAGCCCGAAGGCGGGGCCGCAGCGCATCAGCACCCGGCCCCGCCAGATGGCGCTGGGGGCGCTCCCCACCGTGTAGGTGATCGGGCCGGCGGCGGTCTGCAGTTGCAGCACCGGATCGCGGCCCCCCAGGCCGCAGGCGGCACCGGTGGCCTGGGCGATGTCCACCCGCTCGGCGCGCAGCAGATCGCCCCGCAGCAGGGCCAGCACCCGCCGCTGCTGGCCCCGCTCGCGCAGTTGGCGCACCAGCCGGTCGACCTGGCGGCCATCCGCCACCACCGCCTGCAGGGCCACCCCCCACACCAGCAGCCCGAGGCAGGCCGCCAGCAGCACTTCCACCAGCGACAGCCCTGCCGCCCCGGTGGCTGTGATCGTCCTGGAACGCTTCAACGTCATGGCGTCACTCCGATGAAAGGTCGGCTCAAGGCATTCGGATCAAGGCCGCGGATCCGGCAGGCAGCCTCCAGGGCCCTGCCACCCCAGGCGGGTCACCCCCAGGGGCAGGGCCACCACCACGCAACGCACCAGGTCGGTGCCCTCGGTGCTGAGCAGCACGGTGCCGCCGTCGATGATCAGGCCGTTGCTGGTGAAGCGCACCGCCGCCGGCAGGGTGTGGCTGAGGCTCACCGCCGGCACGCCGCCCAGTCCTTCGCCGAGCTCAAGGGCTGCTCCTTCGCAGGGCGGCAGGCTGCTGCCCTGGGGCTCCTGCCAGCCGCTGGCGGTGAGCGCCAGGGCGCAGGGCTGGCCCAGGCGCAGGGCGGCATCGCGGCCCCGCTCGAGCCCCAGCATCACCCGGCGGCTGGCGCCCTCCAGCCGGGCGGCGGCCAGCTCGGTGCTGGCGGAAGCCAGGCCCAGCTGGGCCAGCAGGCCCACCAGCACCATCGCCAGCAGGGTTTCGGGCAGCGTGAAGCCGCCCGGTTCAGGGGTGGCCATGCCCCCCTCCCTGCGGGGCGGGCCCGCACAGCCCCAGAACGGCCGGCACATAGAGCCGCTGGCGCGGTGTGGCCTCGCCGGCCACCGCCAACCGCAGCACCACCCCATCACCGCTGGCTGATGGTTCCAGCTGGCGCTCCAGCCCCGGGCCCAGGGGATCGGCCGCCAGCACATCCCGCAGCTGGCTGGCGGCGGTGCTGCAGTCAACACCGCCGGGGGCCAGCCGGCGCAGGGCCATGTCCGCCCGCAGCAGGACGGCCTCGGCCTGCTCCATCCGCTGCTGCTGGCGTGCCTCGGCCACTGTCGCAGCACCAGCCAGGGCCCAGAGCTGCAGGGAGGCTCCCGCCGAGATGGCGAACACCGTCGATCCGATCAGCACCTCGATCATGGTCATGGCGCCACCCCCCGCAGGCCCACCAGGCGCACGTCGGTGATCTGCGGCTGCGGCTGGGTGGGCGGCTGGGCCGGGGCCAGCTGCACCGCGAAGGCCCCCTGGCGCCTGGGCTCGTTGCCGGCGGCGGCCAGCTCCAGCAGCAGTTCGGCCGGGGCCAGCTGCGGGCGCCAGCTCACCAGGCGGTAGGAACGACCCAGCACCTGGCCCGCCTTGAGGGCGGCGACGGCCGGGGCGGCAGCGCAGGCAGGACTCTGGGAGTCCCAGTGCTCCAGCGGCAACGCCAGCAGGCAGGGGTGGTGGCGCTGCAGGTCGGCCAGCAGCTGCTGCCCTGCCGAGGCCAGCAGGTCTTCCGCCTGGCGCTGCTGCTGCTCCCGGATCCCCTGCAGGCGCACCTGGAGGCTGGCGGTGTGGGCGGAAAGGCTGCCCAGCAGCAGCACCAGGGACGCCCCCATGGTGAGGGGCAGCACGAACCCCTGCGGCCGGGGGGGATGGGGACGGCAAAGCAACGAGGACATCGCGGTGACGGCAAGGTCTGCTCCAGAGTTCCCAGCCGAGGACAGCAGCCAGAACCAGCTCAGCTCGCCCGACGTGCGGGCCCGCCTGACGGAGCTGGGAATCAGCGAAGCGGATGGGAGCGACGCCGTGGCCTGGTCTCGCCAGGAGTGACCAGCCGCGTCGTTCTCGACACGAACGTGCTGGTGTCGGCACTGCTGTTCGAGAAGGGCCGCCTGGCCTGGCTGCGCCGGAGTTGGCAGACAGGCGCGATCAGGCCTGTGCTGTCGGAACCCACCGCCCGCGAACTGATTCGTGTGCTGACTTACCCCAGGTTTCGGCTCCCGCGGCCCGCGATCGATCAGCTGCTGGAGGATGTGCTGCCTTGGGGTGAAACCCGCGCCAGCCCCATCAAGGCTGCTCGGATCAAGGTTCGTGACCCAAACGATCAAGTGTTTCTCGGCCTGGCCCAGGCGGCCGACGTGCCGGTGCTCGTCAGCGGAGATGGTGATCTGCTTGCCCTGAAGAACCAGCTGCAGCCCATGCAGATCCTCACATCGGCTGAGTTTCCGATCTGGCTTGACGCTCCCTGATCAGGACATCGGCAGAGGCTGCCGCGGATCCAGCTCGCCGGTTCCTGCAGAAATCGCCTGACCGGCGCCCGGAAGCTGCGCCCGCCAGCCCTTCCCTCTCCCGGCTGCTGGCCCTCGGCTTCGATCCCACCAACCCTCGCCTACGGGGCCGCTGGGGCGCCTTCCGCCGCTGGGCCCTACCTGCCGCCCTCGGGTTCCTGTTACTGATTCCCCTGCAGGGCTTCGCCGCAGGGAAGTTCCAGAGAACTGCCACCGTCGCCCAGGAGCAGCAGACCGCCCAATCCAGTAAGCAGTTCTTCGAGCTGCGCCAGGCCATCAATTCCGCAACCACCCACGAAGAGTCGCAGGCCAAGCTGAAGAAGCCGTTCGGAAGGAATGCAGGCCTTTCTCCATCTGAATGACGGACGCCCATAAGCGAATTGCGCAACATGCTGCACGCACGGGCCGAGCTGGCTTCCACCCGGATGATGCAGCAGATTGAGGCCCAGGCTGCCAGGAAACCGACTCTGCCGCTCAAAGACACTAACCGCATCGCCATCTCATCCCTGGCCTATGCGATCGGCTTCACATTCCTGGGCGGCGTTCTGCCACGCAATCAAGGGTCAACCTTGGGTCAGCGTGGTGTTGATCAAGACTACTTCGAGCCGCTAGTAGAGTGATCATGGCCGAACGCTCAACCCCATCGAGACAACCATCATCGGGCATCATTTCAACAGCATGACTGCAGGGGGCGATGGCCAATCTCACCCTTGCCCTCCACGACGCCCTTGGCCAGGGGCAGGTCCGCCGTATCCCAGACTCGCAGCCGCTCATGCAGCAGAACACACCTGCTGCGCCGCCTGCTCAAGGACGTGGGCCGAGTTGGGCCATGGCAGCACGGACCCATTCGACGATGGTGGTGGCACCAACGGGTGACCCTAGCGGTCACGCCCGCTAGCATTGCTGCTATCAGCAGGGAGGGGGGAGCGCCATGGCGCAGGTTCTGATCCGCCAGTTGGATGATCAGGTGGTGGAAGCTCTCAAGGCCCGAGCCCGTGTCCAGGGCCTCTCCCTGGAGCAGAGCCTGCGGGTCCTGCTCACCGATGCCGCCCGACACAGGACGGATGACTTGCGCGATGAACTGATGCGCCTGCGGGCCACAACTCCGGCCGCCGGCCGCCAACTGGACGTGGCGGCCCTGATCCGCCAGGACCGCGATGGCCGCTGAACCCACCACCTGGGTGGTGGATGCGTCGGTAGCCTTCGCCTGGTTTGTCGCCGTTCCAGGCTCGGAGCAGGCCGCCTGGCTTCTGGAGCCCGCATCAGCCGCCGTGCTGCTGGCGCCCGATCTGGTGCTGGTGGAGCTGCTGAACGCGGGCTGGAAAGGCCTGCGGCTGGGGGCCATCACCGCCGAGCAGTTCCAGATGCTGGCGCACCGCGCCGCCGAACCCTTCAGCCGCCTTGCGCCCTCCACGGCCCTGCTGGCCCGGGCCGGCCACTGGTGCCTGGAGCTCGACCACCCGGCCTACGACTGCCTCTACGTGGCCCTGGCCGAACGGGAACGGGCCACCCTGGTCAGCGCCGATCAGCGGCTGCTGCGCAAACTCAAGACATCCAATCCCGGCCTGCCCGCCGCCATGGACTTGGCCCATCTCACGGAGAGCCGCCAGTAGGAAGCGACGACGCCACCAAGGCCCAGCTGCGACTGCAGGCCGCCCGCCACGGCCACTCCATGGAGGAGGAAGCTCGCACGATCCTGCGCCAGGCCGTACTCCCGCCGCCCGTCGCCGCTGGCGACCCTGGCCTGGGGAGTCGTATCCAGGCCCATTTCGCCGCCCTCGGCGGGGTGGAGCTGGATCTGCCGGTGCGGGCCACCATGGCGGAGGCTGCCGTATTCACTGAGGAGCCGACGTGATCGTTCTCGACACCAACGTGATCGCCGAACTGATGCGCCCCCACCCAGAGCCGGCGGTGCTGGCCTGGGCCAATGGCCCCGAATCAGCGGAGGTGGCCATCACGGCGATGAACGAAGCCGAGATCCTCCACGGCCTCGCCCGGCTGCCGGCAGGTGGCCGCAAGCAGGCCTTGCTGGACAGCTGGCAGACGCTGGTGACGGCCCTGCTGGGAAATCGCGTGCTGGCCTACCACCGGGAGGCCGCCCGATGGTACGGCGAGCTCCTGGCCCGGCGGGAGCAGCTGGGACGACCCATCGCCACGGCCGATGCGGTGATCGCAGCCACCGCCCCGGCCCAGGGCGCCCAACTGGCCACCCGCAACATGAGCGACTTCACAGGGCTAGGCCTCGACCTGATCAATCCCTGACCAGAGCGGTGATGGTGAGCCGTGGATGTGATCGGCCTGCTCCTCAAGCATCATCCGGCGCCATCAGCCAGCGCATGTCCTGATCGAGCGTGGCCGCCTGCCTGGGGTTCCACGCCGGCGGGCTTTCCCCTTGCTGGCGGCTGTGGACGAGCAGATCGGTGGCCAGGGGCAGGTCCGCCGTGTCCCAGGCTCGCAGCCGCTCCCAGATCGGCAGATCAGTTCGCTGCTGGAGGCCCTCAGCGGATTCGAGCTGGTGCCCACCGACAGCACCTTGGTGCTCGATGCCCATCAACTGGCGATCAGCGAACAACTCAGCTGGCTCGATGCCTTGATCGTGGAAGCAGCGATCCGCAGTCGCTGTGATGTCCTCTTTTCAGAAGACCTGAGCCATGGATCCCAGATCGCCGGGATCACACTGAGCAATCCGCTCCAGAACAACAACCCTGGATTGGTCTGCTGAGCCAGCTCCCCCCGGCCCATGGCCTTCATGCGCACTTGCTCTTGGCCAGCCCGTCCGGCTGCTGCGCGGATGCAGGCCCGTCAGTGTTCCTACGCCCCGGTGGGCACGACCCTTAGGCTTGGCTCCGGGGCAAGGCATGGATGCATCCTCTGCTCGAGGCACTCCTCAAGCCACAGCGACTTCTCCACCGGTGGCAGCGACTCCGCCCGTGGTCCCTGCTGCGCTCCTGGTGGAAAGACGAGCGGCACTCCCTCCCCGGGGCCAAAGCCCGCCTCCCCGGCCTGGCCGCCCTGCTGCTGATCACCCCGCTGCTCGGCCTCGAGATCGCCCGGCGCAGTGACAACGTCAGGATTGAAAAAGACACCCAGCGCCGCGAACAGCTGGAGGTGGTGATGGCGGCGCTGCTGAGCCTCCAACGCACCGCTTTCGACTGGGGCCACTGGGACGACGCCTACGAGTTCGCCGCCGGCCGCAATCCCGGCTTCCTCACCAACGACGTGGCCACCACCTCCCTGTTCGATGGCGAGGCCCGCATGGTGATGTTCGGCCCCGGCGGCAAGACCCTGCTCGCCTACAGCCGCGGCATCCCCCGCAGCCGTGGGGCCATCACCATCAGCCATGGAGTCGGTGGCGGAGTGTCGCAGGAGCTGATCCGCTGTGCCCGCGATCAGCTGCCCGCCCTGGTCTCGCTGAACAGCTTTCGCCGCCTCGCTTGCCCCAGCGCTGACGGCCAGCTCTACGTGGGTGTGATCACGCCGCTCACCGATAACGCCAGCCGGCGGCCCGCCCTCGGCGCCCTGGTGTTGTTCGAACCGCTGCTCAAATCCGACTACGGCCCGAACCTCAGCGGCAGCCTCGGCCAGCTCGGGGAAGCCGTGCAGTTCATGGCTCCGGACGCCGCCGCCGCGGCAGCCCGCGCCGGTGTCGAACTGGTGGATCCGCCAATCCACTCCAACGATCGCCACCGGCTCGGCCTGCGCCGCCAACCGGTGCTGCCCATCGTGGCCCGCTCCCTGGCCGAGGATCTTCTGCTCATCCTGGCCATGGTCGCCGGGCTGCTCGTCTTCCGCATTCTCCTGGTGCTGGAGCGGCGGGGGCAGAAGGTGCAGCAGCGCAAGGTGGAGCGTCGCGCCGCCCAGCGCATCCGCCGGGCCTGCCGCGACCTCGACGCCCTGCTGGAGGGGATGGGGATGGGGCCTGAGGACCTCCCCCATGGGCCCTCCGAAACGCTCGTGCTGGCCCGGCTGATCCATAACAAAACAGAAGCCGTCCCGGACAGCGATCCAGCCCTGTTCCCCGAGCACAAGGCGGGCAGCGTGGAGTCCAGGCTCGCCGAGGTGGCGAACCGCTTTCAGTATTTTCTGCGCTCGGCCCGCTCGCTCGCTCTGTTCGATTCGCTCACCCAGCTGCCCAATCGCCGCTACTTCATCGAGCAGCTTCAGATCGAATCGCAGCGGGCCCACCGCAGCCGCCAGGCCTCCGCGATCCTGTTCGTGGATGTCGACAAGTTCAAGAGCATCAACGACACCTACGGCCATGATGCCGGCGATGCCGCCCTGGTGATCACCGCCCAGCGGCTCCGGGATCAGATCCGCAGCGGCGATTTCCTCGCCCGCTACGGCGGTGATGAGTTCGCCATCCTCATGGCCCCGTTCGCCGGCGGCGACCTGCGCCTCCAGGCCCGCCAGTTGGCCCAGCGGGTGGCCAAGGCCTTCGAAACCAGCTGTCTGGTGGCAGGGGTCTCGATCGAGATCAGCCTCAGCATCGGCATCACCACGGTGGAGCCCGACGAAAGCGACATCGAGGCGTGCATCAAGCGCTCCGACATCGCCATGTACCAGGCGAAGCAGCACAAGCACAGCCGCATCT
>CAZBMT010000078.1:0-8483 GCA_964492645.1 uncultured Cyanobium sp.
GCCGCTCGGCCCTGCTGCACCGCAGCGACGCCCGCGACGGCACCACCAAGCTGCTGCTGGCCACCACCGATGGCCTCGGCATCGAGACCGTCGGCATCCCCAGCGGCGACCGCCTCACCGTCTGCGTCAGCAGCCAGGTGGGCTGCCCCATGGCCTGCCGCTTCTGCGCCACCGGCAAGGGGGGCCTGCAGCGGTCCCTGGCGGTGCATGAGATCGTCGACCAGGTGCTCAGCATCCGCGAGGCCATGGACCGCCGCCCCTCCCACGTGGTGTTCATGGGCATGGGCGAACCCCTCCTGAACACCGAAGCGGTGCTGGAGGCCATCGCCTGCCTCTGCGCCGACCTGGGCATGGCCCAGCGCCAGATCACCGTCAGCACGGTGGGGGTGCCCCGCACCCTGCCCACCCTGGCGGAGCGGGCCATGGAGCGGCTCGGCCGGGCCCAGTTCACCCTGGCCGTCAGCCTCCATGCCCCCGACCAGCGGCTGCGGGAGGAGCTGATCCCCACCGCCCACGCCTATCCCATGGAGGCTCTGCTGGACGACTGCCGTCACTACGTGGCCATCACCGGCCGCCGGGTGAGCTTCGAGTACATCCTGCTGGGCGGCGTCAACGACCATCCCCGCCAGGCCGATGCCCTGGCCCGCCTTCTGCGAGGCTTCCAGAGCCACGTCAACCTGATCGCCTATAACCCGATCGCCGAGGAGGACTTCCGGCGCCCCGCCCCGGAGGCGGTGGAGGCCTTCCGCGCCCAGCTGCAGCGGCGCCACATCGCCGTGAGCGTGCGGGCCAGCCGCGGGCTTGACCAGGACGCCGCCTGCGGCCAGCTGCGCCGCCGGCTGATGGACGCCCCGGCGGGGTGATCGCCATGGCCGTTCCGCCGCGCGCGCTCCCGGCCCTGGCGGTCGTCCTGGTCGGAGCCCTGGCCTATGGGGCCCTGTGCGGCCTGCTGTTTCTGCGCCAGCGCTCCTTCCTCTACTTTCCCCAGCCCCGCGCATCCGATGCGCCCGGTGAGCTGCTGGCCCTGCCGATCACAGGCGGCCCGCCGGGGGGCCGGGTGCTGGTGACCGTCCGCCGCCGCCCCGGCCCGAAGGCGCTGCTGTACTTCGGCGGCAATGCCGAGGACGTGGCGGGCCAGCTGCCCCTGCTGGAAGCCGCCCTCCCGGAGCACACCCTCTACCTGCTGCACTACCGGGGCTACGGCGGCAGCAGCGGCCAGCCCTCGGAGCGGGCCCTGGTCGCCGATGCCCTGGCCCTGTTCGACCGGGTCCGGGCCGACCATGGGTCCATCGGCGTGATCGGCCGCAGCCTGGGCAGCGCCGTGGCGGTGCAGCTGGCGGCCCGTCGCCCCGTCGAGCGGCTGGTGCTGGTGACGCCGTTCGACAGCATCGAGGCGGTGGCGACCCAGCGCTTCCCCCTGGTGCCGGTGGGGCTGCTGCTCCAGGACCGGTACCGCTCCGACCAGGCGGCTCCCCGGGTCGGGGCGCCCACCCTGCTGATCGCCGCCGAACGGGACGAGGTGATCCCCCGCGCCAACACCGAGACTCTGCTGGCGAGCTTTCGCCCCGGGGTGGCCTCCCTGGTGGTCGTGCCGGTCGAGGGCCACAACGCCGTGGAGGGCTCGCCGGGCTACCTGCCGCTGCTGCGGGAGTTCCTTGCGTCCGACTCCGCCACGTAGGCCCCACGAGCGCCCTGGCCGTTCCAGGGGGTGAGCCGCAGCATCAGCAGGAAGGCGGGCAGGGCCGCGGCGGTGGTGGCCAGGAAGAACCCGGGCCAGCCCAGCCGCTCGGCCACCAGCCCCGCCGGGGCAGCCAGCAGCGAGCGGCTCAGGGCGTAGACGCCCGAGAGCAGGGCGTACTGGGTGGCGGAGAAGCGGGGGTTGCAGAGGCTCATCAGCAGCGCCACGAAGGCGGCGCCCACCATGCCGCCGCCGATGTTCTCGAGGGCCACGGCCGTCAGCAGGGCGGGCATGCCGCCGTCGAAGCGGGCCAGGCCCCAGTAGGCCAGGTTGCCCGCCGCCCCCACCAGGGCGAACAGCCAGAGGGAGCGGTTCATGCCCAGCCGGCCGAACAGGACGCCCCCCAGCACCGTGCCCACGATGGTGGCGCCGATGCCCCAGCCCGCCAGCACCGACCCCACCACCTCGGGGCTGAAGCCCTTCTGGATCAGGAACGGCACCGCCATCAGGCCGAGCAGCCCGTCGGGCCAGCGGTAGAGCAGCACCAGGGTGAGCAGGGCCGCCGCCCGGGGTCCGCCGCTGCGATGCAGGAACTCCCGCGCCGGCCCCAGCACCGCCTGGCGCAGGCTGCTGACCGGCACCGCCAGGGGGGCCAGCCGCGGCGCCGTGAGGGTGAAAGGCACCACCACCAGCATCAGCAGGGCCGAGAACAGGAAGGCCAGGGGCCAGTCGAAGCGGCCGGCCAGGATGAAGCCACCGGCCCCCACCGCCAGCATCGCCGTGCGGTAGCCGAGGTTGGAGGCGGCGGCCCCGGCGCCCCGCTCGAGGTCGGGCAGCAGGTCGGTGCGGTAGGCATCGACGGCGATGTCCTGGGTGGCGCTGACCACCGCCAGCAGCACCGCCATCACCCCGATCGCCGTGAGGCTGGCCGGATCGCTCGACGGCCGCAGCAGGGCCATGGCGCCGATCACCGCCACCAGGGTGAGCTGCAGCACCAGCAGCCAGCCGCGGCGACGGTCGGGCCAGGGCAGGGGCCAGCGGTCGAGGGCCGGCGCCCAGACCATCTTCAGGGTGTAGGGCAGCTCCGCCAGTCCGAGCAGACCGATCAGACCCAGGGGGATCTGGCTGGCGGTGAGCCAGCCCTGCAGCAGCTTGGTGCCCACCATGTAGGGGGTGCCGCTGGCCACCCCCTCGGCGGCCACCGCCAGGAGGCGACGCCAGGGGCGGACACTGCTGGAGGCAGGGCTGGCCATGGCCGCTCGCGGATCGCCGAACCCTAGGGGCGACCGGTCGGACCACAATGCAGCCAGCACCGCCGTCCCGACTCCCCCATGTCCTTCCTGCGCTCCACGCTCCTGCCGGTCGCCATCGTGCTGCTGTTCGGCCTGGCCCTGTTCGCCGTCAGCGCCCGCATCTGGCTGCCCGGCGACATGGCCGCCCCCGCCCCGGTGGGCTGATCCGGCGCCCCACGGCTGATCCGGAGCCCCCCCGGCTTTTACGATGCCTTCACCTGGATGGCTCCATGCCGGACGACGGCCTGCCCTTTCCCGAAACCACCCATGCGCTGGCCCTCGATCCGGAGGTGCTGGCCAGGGAACTGGCGCAGGAGCTCCTGGGTGATCCCCTCGATGAGATCGACAGCGTCGCCCCCTCCAGCTCCGATGTGGCCGCCGAGTGCGACCTCGGCATCGCGCTGCTGAAGGGGGGACGGGAGGAGCGTCTGCAGGGCCTGCGCATCTTCTGCGAGCACCGCGACCCCCGCTCCATTCCTCTTTTGCTGCCGCTGCTGAAGGCCGGCTGCCCGATCGTGCGGATGAGCGCCGTCTACGCCCTCGGCCGCAACCCCCACCCCCTGGCGGTGGAGCCCCTGCTGGGGCTGCTGGCGGGCGATGACAACGGCTACGTGCGCAAGGCGGTGGCCTGGAGCCTCGGCAACTACCCCGAGGCCCCGGTGCTCAATCCGCTGATCCGGGCCCTGGAGCTCGACATCGCCGCGGTGCGGCTGTGGGCCGCCAGCTCCCTGGCCGATGCCGGCGCCACCGGCGTGGCCAAGGCCGACCCCGCCGCCGCCCAGCTGCTGCTGAGCCTCCGCATCGACAGCGAGCCGGCGGTGCGCAGCAACTGCGCCTGGTCCCTGGGGCGGCTCTACACCGATCTGGTGGAGCCACGCCAGCGGGACGTGGTGGAGGCCCTGCTGCACACGATGCTGCACGACGGCGATCCCACCGTCCGCGACGAAGCCCGCATGGCCCTCGAGCAGCTGGAGCAGCCCGAGGTGCTCGACCGGCTGCAGACCCTGGTGGACGAGGGGCTGATCAGCTGACGGGCATCAGCCAGGGCTGCTCGACGGCCGCGAGCTCTGGAAATCGCGGTTAAGATCCCGCTCTCACCTGTGCAGCCCATCCGGGATGGCCCAACGCACCATCCGCTTCCGCATCCGCCCCGACGGGCGCGTGGAGGAACTCGTGGAGGGTGTGCAGGGCGAGGGGTGTTCCCGGCTCACGGAGCGGATCGAGGCCCGGCTGGGCAGCGTGCAGCAACGCCGCAGCACCTCGGAAGCGTTCCAGACGCCCCCCCTCGTTCTCCAGGACCCCCAGGTGGTCGTCCAGCACCACGGCCCCTGAGCCCCCGCTCACCCTCTCCCTTCGTCCCATGTCGCACTTCAGCACCGTCAAGACCGAGCTGCGCGATCGCCAGGCCCTGGTGGACGCCCTCCGCGACCTGGGCCACCCTCCGGCCGAGGGCTCCTGCCAGGTGCGCGGCTACCGCGGCCAGACGGTGACCGCCGATCTCGCCATCCCCCAGGCCGACGGCGTCGACATCGGCTTCCGCTTCAACCCCGACAGCGGCAGCTACGAGCTGGTCACCGACCTGGAGCTCTGGAAGCAGCCCATCCCGGTGGAGCGCTTCCTGGCCAAGCTCACCCAGCGCTATGCCCTGCGCACCATCCTGGCCAGCACCGCCGAGGAGGGCTTCCAGGTGAGCGAGCAGACCAGCCACCAGGACGGCAGCATCGAATTGGTGGTGACCCGCTGGGACGCCTGATCCCGTGAGCGCGACGGGTCCCGCCGCCGGTCTTGACCCCGCCCTGGCCTTCCGCACCGCGCTGGCCCCCGAGTCGGCCGAGACGGGCCGGGAGCCCGTGCTGGGCGGGGCCCTGCGCCAGCGGGCCGTCTGGGTGGATGAGGCCGTCTGCATCGGCTGCCGTTACTGCGCCCATGTGGCCGGCAACACCTTCGTGGTGGAACCCGACTGGGGTCGCTCCCGGGCCTTGCGCCAGGACGGCGACAGCACCGAGCGGATCCAGGAGGCGATCGACACCTGCCCGGTGGACTGCATCCACTGGGTCCCCTACGAACAGCTGCCGGCCCTGAAGGCCCAGCTCGACGAGCAGGAGATCCAGCCCCTGGGGCTCCCCTCCCACGGGCGCCGCCGTCGCACCCTGCCCCGCTCCGTCCCGCCGGCGCCGTGACCATCCCCACCCGGCGTTTCGGCCGCACGGGACTGGCCATGCCGGTGCTCTCCCTGGGGGGGATGCGCTTCCAGCAGAGCTGGAGCGACCTGCCCGCCGAGGCGGTGGAGGCCGGCAGCCAGGCCAACCTCGAGGCCACCCTGCGGGCCGCCAGGGCGGCGGGGCTGCACCACATCGAGACCGCCCGCCACTACGGCACCTCGGAACGGCAGCTGGGCTGGCTGCTGCCCCGGCTGCCGGATCCCCGCCGCATCCTCCAGACCAAGGTGCCCCCGGCAGCCGACCCGGCCGCCTTCGAGGCCGACCTGCGCACCAGCTTCGAGCGGCTGGGCCTGGACGGCGATGGGGGCCGGGTGGATCTGCTGGCCATCCATGGCCTCAACACCCCGGAGCTGCTCGATCAGACGCTGCGGCCCGGCGGCTGCCTGGCGGTGGCCCGCCGCTGGCAGGAGGAGGGTCGGATCGGCCACGTGGGCTTCTCCACCCATGCGCCGCTGCCCCTGATCCTGGAGGCGATCGCCAGCGACCAGTTCGACTACATCAACCTCCACTGGTACTTCATCCGCCAGGACAACCGGGCGGCGATCGAGGCCGCCACCGCCCATGGCATGGGGGTGTTCGTGATCAGCCCCACCGACAAGGGGGGCCACCTGCACAGCCCCTCCCAGCGCCTGGGCGAGCTCTGCGCGCCGCTGCACCCGATCGTCTTCAACGACCTGTTCTGCCTGTCGGCCCCCGGCATCCACACCATCAGCGTCGGTGCCGCCTGCCCGCAGGATCTGGACCTGCACCTGGAGGCGGTGGCGTTGCTGCCTCGGGCCGGGGAGCTGCTGCCGCCGATCCTGGTCCGCCTCCAGGAGGCCCGCCGCCGGGCCCTCGGGGACGACTGGCTGGCCAGCTGGGACCGGGGTCTGCCGCGCTGGGAGGACACCCCCGGCGGGATCAACCTGCCGGTGCTGCTCTGGCTGCACAACCTGCTGGAGGCCTGGGATCTGGAGGTCTACGGCCGCGCCCGCTACGGCCTGCTGGGCCAGGGCAGCCACTGGTTTCCCGGCGAGAACGCCGACGCCCTCGATGGCAGCGTCAGCGAGGCCGAGCTGCTGGCGGTGCTCCAGGCCAGCCCCTGGGCCGCCGAGATCCCCGACCTGCTGCGGCGTCTGCGGAGGCGCCTGGGGGGCGAGGCCGTCAAGCGGCTGCAGGTGGCCTAGGGCCCCGGCGTGACGGGCCCCGGCGCGATCGGTGTCTTCTGGGGCACCCCCACGGCGCGGGGATAGGCGGCCGGACAGGGCCCGACCGGCCGCAGCCACAGGCCGTGCCGCACGCCCCGGCCCGCCGGCAGGTCGCGGCGCAGCACCGGATCCACCGACGCCCGCAGCACGCCGACGGCCGCCTCCAGATCCCTCTGGTCGTCGGCGCCCCACTGGCCCCGGTAGAGCAGGGCCAGGCCGTCGGGCTTCAGCAGGGGCACCAGGTACTCGGCCACCACCGGCGCGCTGGCCACGGCGCGGGCCATGGCGCGATCGAAGCGTCCCCGGCAGTCGCGGGAGCGGCCGGTGCGCTCGACCCGTTCGCAGCGCAGCCGCAGCCGCCCCTCCAGCCCCAGGCTGCGGGCCATGGCGCGCACCGCCTCCAGCTTGCGGCCTACCGAATCCACCAGGGTGATCCGGGCCGTGGGCAGGGCGATCGCCAGGGCCAGGCCGGGGAAACCGCCGCCGGTGCCCACATCGATCAGCTCCAGGCCATCGGGGACGCCGCCGGGGGCCTGCAGCAGGGGCACCCAGGGCCAGAGGCTGTCGAACACCTGGGCGATCCAGAAATCGTCGCCCTCCACCAGCCGGGTGAGGTTGACCCGGCCGTTCCAGAGCCGCAGCTGCTCCTGCAGGGCCACCAGTGCCGCCAGCTGGTCATCGGCGGGGGTCCAGCCCAGGGCCTGCCAGAGGCCGGCATCGGCGGGGGCACGGGGGTCGGGGCTGGCGGCCATCCGCTACGGCAGTGGGGCTTCTCCCTAGGATCCCTCACGCCGGGCAGGCTGCCACCGCCGTTTCAGGGACCATGTCCTCCACAGCCAAGCCCTCCACCCCCACCCACTACCAGGTGCTGGAGCTGCAGCCCACCGCCACCGATCAGGAGCTGCGCCAGGCGTTCCGGGGACTGAGCAAGCGTTACCACCCCGACACGACCACCCTGCCGGCGAGCGAGGCCGAGGCGGCCTTCCGGCAGCTGCGTCAGGCCTATGCCGTGCTGAGCGATCCGGCCGCCCGACGGCTCTACGACGCCGCCCTGGCCCGGCCGGTCCCGGCGGCGCCGCTGCCGCGCCCTCCGGCGTCCGTCGTGCGGCCCGTGCCGGTGCGCCGGGCCCTCTCCGGCGGTGAGTGGTTCGCCCTGCTGCTGCTGGCCGTGGCCCTGGTGCTCAGCCTGGTGCTGGGGCTCGGGGTGGCCTGGGCCCGCGGCGCCGAACTGATGGCCTGGCCCAGCTGGTGGTCGGAGCTGGAGGCGGCATCGGCGCCCCCTGCCCCGCTGGAGCCAGCGCCCCTGGCCCCGCTGGAGCCAGTGCCCCCGGCCCCGCTGGCTCAGGCTCAGGCCCCGCTGGCTTCGGAGCCCGAGGCGCCGCCGCTGCCTAATCCAGCCCCCGCCTGACCATCCCTCCCTCTGCCGATCCGATGGCGACACTGCCCCCCGCGCCCACCCCCCTCTACAACCACCCCCTGCCCGCCCTGGAGGACTGGCTGCGGCAGCTGGGTGCCAGCCAGTCGCGCAGCAACGTCTCCCACTGGGACCTGCACCGCCCCGAGTGGAGCGCCCGCATCGAGATGGACGTGGAGGAACTGAAGGTGAGCTGGCACCAGGAGGGCCGCAGCACGGCGCGCCAGTTCCCCTACGGGCTGTCGCGGGCCGATGTGGAGGCGGCGATCCTGGCCGGCCCCTGAGCCACCCTCCGGCGGGCGCTCAGAGGCTGGAGAGGGCCGCTTCGATCACCGTGTAGCACCGGGCCAGCTGGTCGTCGTCGAGGCACAGCGGCGGCAGCAGGTAGACCACCTGCCCCAGGGGCCGCAGGAACACCCCCCGCTCCAGGGCCAGCCGCTGCAGCCGCTGGCCGACGGGATTGAGGTAGCCGGGGGCGTCGGTGGCCACCTCGAAGGCGGCGACGCTGCCCAGCAGCCGCGGCCGCCGCACCAGGGGGTGGCGCACCAGGGCCTCCAGGTGGGGGCGGTGGCGCGCCTCGAAGCCCTGGTGGCGCTCCGGCCGCTCCTGCAGCAGCGTCAGGCTGGCCAGGGCGGCGGCGCAGCCCAGGGGGTTGGCGGTGAAGCTGTGGCCGTGGAAGAGGGTCAGGCC
>CAZBMT010000079.1:0-8471 GCA_964492645.1 uncultured Cyanobium sp.
CCGAATCCCACCTCGAGGCCGTCTGGGGGGATGCCGCCCGGGACCTGCGGCCCCTTGTCAACGCCGCCTTCAGCGATTCGGCCAACCTCGACGCCACCCTCGAACTGATGGTGCGCAGTGGACGGCCGATCACCGACAGCCTGCTGACCCTGGTGCCGGAGGCCTTCCGCGACCAGCCCGAACTCGACGAACGGCCGGCGATCAAGGCGTTCTACGAATACAGCGCCTGCCTGCAGGAGCCCTGGGACGGCCCGGCCCTGCTGGTCTTCAGCGACGGTCGCATGGTGGGGGCCACCCTCGACCGCAACGGCCTGCGGCCGGCCCGCTACTGCATCACCAGCGACGGCTACGTCGTGATGGGCTCGGAGACGGGCGTGGTCGAGCTGGAGGACTCCCGGATCATCGAGAAGGGCCGCCTCGGTCCCGGCCAGATGCTGGCGGTGGATCTGGAGCAGCACCGGCTGCTGCGCAACTGGGATGTGAAGGAGGAAACGGCGGCGCGGCTTCCCTACGCCGGCTGGCTGCTCGACCATCGCCGCAGCCTGTGCCCCGGTGCCTGGGAGCAGGAGCGCACCCTGGGGGACCTGGAGCTCCTCCAGCAGCAGACCGCCTTCGGCTTCACGGCCGAGGACCTCGATCTGGTGATCGAGGACATGGCCGGCCAGGGCAAGGAGCCCACCTACTGCATGGGGGACGACATCCCGCTGGCGGTGCTCTCCTCCAAGCCCCATCTGCTCTACGACTACTTCAAGCAGCGCTTCGCCCAGGTCACCAACCCCCCGATCGACCCGCTGCGCGAGAAGCTGGTCATGAGCCTGGAGATGCACCTGGGCCGGCGCGGTTCGGCCCTGCGGCCCGATGCCTCCGGCGCCGCCGTGCTGCACCTCACCACCCCGGTGCTCAACGAGGCCGAACTGGAGGATCTCGGCTCCCACGGCCTCGGGCTCACCACCCTCTCGACGCTCCTGCCGGTGGCCACCGGCCCCGAGGGGCTGGAGCAGGCCCTGCATCGGCTCTGCTTCGAGGCGGAGGCGGCCGTGCGCAGCGGCAGCCAGATCCTGGTCCTTTCCGACCGCGCCGATGGCGGCATCAGCGCCGGCACCACGGCCATTCCTCCCCTGCTGGGGGTGGGTGCGGTGCACCACCACCTGCTGCGGCTCGGCCTGCGCCTGCAGTGCTCCCTGGTGGTGGACACCGCCCAGTGCTGGAGCACCCACCACCTGGCCTGCCTGATCGGTTACGGCGCCAGCGCGGTCTGCCCGTGGCTCACCTGGGAGACCACCCGCCACTGGCTGGCCCATCCCCGCACCCAGTCGATGATCGAGCGGGGCAAGCTCCCCCGCCTCGATGCCGACACGGCCCAGGCCAACGTGCGCAAGGCCCTGGAGGAGGGGCTGCGCAAGATCCTCTCCAAGATCGGCATCTCCCTGCTGGCCAGCTACCACGGCGCCCAGATCTTCGAAGCCATCGGGATCGGCGCCGATCTGATCGATCGGGCCTTCACCGGCACCACCAGCAGGGTCGCCGGCCTCAGCCTCCAGGATCTGGCCAGCGAAAGCCTGGCCTTCCATGCCAAGGCCTACCCGGATCTCAACCGCACCAAGCTCGAGTTCATGGGCTTCGTGCAGTACCGCACCGGCGGCGAGTTTCACCTCAACAACCCGGAGATGTCCAAGGCCCTGCACGCCGCCGTGGCGGCGGGCCCCGGCTACGACCACTTCACCACCTACCGCACCCTGCTGGAGAATCGTCCGGTCACGGCCCTGCGCGACCTGCTCGAGCTGCGCCCGGCCCCGACGCCCCTGCCGATCGAGCAGGTGGAGAGTGTCGAGAGCATCTGCAGCCGCTTCTGCACCGGCGGCATGAGCCTGGGGGCCCTCTCCCGGGAGGCCCACGAGGTGCTGGCGGTGGCGATGAACCGCATCGGCGGCAAGAGCAACTGCGGCGAGGGCGGCGAAGACCCGGCCCGCTACCACCCCCTGTCCGACGTCGACGGCGAGGGCCATTCCCCCACCCTTCCCACCCTGCGCGGCCTCCGCAACGGCGACAGCGCCTGCTCCGCGATCAAGCAGATCGCCTCGGGGCGTTTTGGCGTCACCCCGGCCTACCTGCGCAGCGGTCGCCAGCTGGAGATCAAGGTGGCCCAGGGCGCCAAACCCGGCGAAGGCGGCCAGTTGCCCGGCCCCAAGGTGGACGCCTACATCGCCTGGCTGCGCAACAGCAAGGCGGGCGTGCCGCTGATCTCACCGCCGCCGCACCACGACATCTACTCGATCGAGGATCTGGCCCAGCTGATTCACGACCTGCACCAGGTGAATCCCGCCGCCCGGGTTTCGGTGAAGCTGGTGGCCGAGATCGGCATCGGCACCATCGCCGCCGGCGTGGCCAAGGCCAATGCCGATGTGATCCAGATCTCCGGCCATGACGGTGGTACCGGAGCCTCGCCGCTGAGTTCGATCAAGCATGCCGGCAGCCCCTGGGAGCTGGGGCTCACCGAGGTGCACCGCAGCCTGCTGGAGAACGGCCTGCGGGACCGGGTGCTGCTGCGGGCCGACGGGGGCCTCAAGAGCGGCTGGGACGTCCTGATCGCCGCCCTGCTGGGGGCCGAAGAGTTCGGCTTCGGCTCGGTCGCCATGATCGCCGAGGGCTGCATCATGGCCCGCGTCTGCCACACCAACAACTGCCCGGTGGGCGTCGCCACCCAGAAGGAGGCCCTGCGCAAACGCTTCACCGGCCTGCCCGAGCATGTCGTCAACTTCTTCCTCTTCGTGGCCGAGGAGGTGCGCCAGCTGCTGAGCGTGCTGGGTGTGGCCCACCTCGAGGACCTGATCGGTCGCTCCGATCTGCTGGCACCCCGCGCCATCGCCCTCACCAAGACGAGCGCCCTCGATCTCTCCTGCCTGCTCGATCCGATCCCCGCCGCCGCCGACCGCGCCTGGCTGCAGCACGACGACCAGGCCCACGGGAACGGCCCGGTCCTCGAGGACGGGCTGCTCGCCGATCCGCAGGTGCGCGCGGCGATCGACACCCACGGCCACGTCGTGCGCCAGCTGCCGATCGTCAACACCGACCGCAGCGTCGGTGCCCGTCTGGCCGGCGAAATCGCCGCCCTGCACGGCAACACCGGCTTCCAGGGGGGCCTTTCCCTCACGTTCCATGGCGCCGCCGGCCAGAGCTTCGGTGCCTTCGTGCTCCAGGGCATGGACCTGCGCCTGGTGGGTGAGGCCAATGACTACGTCGGCAAGGGCATCAACGGCGGCCGCATCACCGTGGTGCCCCCCGCCGCAGTCCGTGACCCCGGCGCCCAGGTGATCCTCGGCAACACCTGCCTCTACGGCGCCACCGGCGGGGAGTTGTTCGCTCTCGGCCGGGCCGGCGAGCGCTTCGCGGTGCGCAACAGCGGTGCCCGCACCGTGGTGGAGGGTGTCGGTGACCATTGCTGCGAGTACATGACCGGCGGCGTGGTGGTGGTTCTGGGCAGCACCGGCCGCAACGTGGCCGCCGGCATGACCGGCGGAGTGGCCTTCCTGCTCGACGAGACCGAAGGCCTGGCGGCCCGCCTCAATCCGGAGTCGGTGGCGCTGGTGCCCCTCACCACCACCGAACAGGAGGGCCTGCTGCTGCCCCTGCTGGAGGCCCATCTGCAGGCCACCGGCAGCGCCAGGGCGGCGGCGATCCTGGCTGACTGGCCCACCTGGAAGGCCCGCTTCCGGGTGCTGGTCCCCCCCAGCGAGACGGCCACGGTGGGCCTGGCCGAGCGGGAGGCGGTGGCGGCCTGACTCAGCGGGGGTGCTCGTGCATCAGGCGCCGCACCTCGCCGGCGTGGTAGCTGCTGCGGGTGAGCGGACTGCTCACCACCTGCAGGAAGCCCAGGTCGCCTTCACCATGACGGCGGAAGCTATCGAACACCTCCGGGGAGACGAAGCGCTGCACCGGCAGATGCTTCGGGCCGGGGGAGAGGTACTGGCCGATGGTGACGATGTCGACGGCGTGGGCGCGCAGATCGGCCATCACGGCGCGGACCTCGTCGTCGTTCTCGCCCAGGCCCACCATCAGCCCCGACTTGGTGTAGGTGCGCGGCCAGCCCTGGCGGACCCGGCGCAGCAGTTCCAGAGAGCGTTCGTAGACCCCCTGGGGCCGCACCTGCCGGTAGAGCCGGGGCACCGTCTCGATGTTGTGGTTGAGCACCTCCGGCGCCGCCGCCATCACCGCCGCCAGGGCCTCCCAGGCGCCGCAGAGATCGGGCAGCAGGATCTCGATCGTGGTGAAGGGGGACGTGCGGCGCACCGCCTCGATGCAGGCCACGAACTGGCTGGCGCCGCCGTCGGGCAGGTCGTCCCGGTTGACCGAGGTGATCACCACATGGCTCAGCCCCAGGCGTCGCACCGCCTCCCCGAGGCGCTCGGGTTCGGTGGGGTCCAGCGCCCGCACGCTGCGGTCGAAGTCGATGTCGCAGTAGGGGCAGGCCCGGGTGCAGCCCGGCCCCATGATCAGGAAGGTGGCGGTGCCGCCGGCGAAGCACTCGCCGATGTTCGGGCAGCTGGCCTCCTGGCAGACCGTGTTGAGCCTGAGGTCGACCAGCAGATCCGCCACCGCCCCGATCCGCTCCCGCTGCGGTGCCTTGACCCGCAGCCAGGGCGGCTTGGCGGGGGCGGGCAGGGGGTCGCTGACGGTCACGGGCATCGCTGGGCTGTGCGGACTGTAGGGACGCCTGTCACGCTGGCCGGTCGCCGCGGGCCATCCCCTAAAGTCTGGCCATCGGGATGTGGCGCAGCTTGGTAGCGCACTTCGTTCGGGACGAAGGGGCCGCAGGTTCGAATCCTGTCATCCCGATTTCTTTCCTCCGGCTCCTCAGGCCAGAGCAGCTCCCGGATAGCCCCGCGGCGTGACCATGCGGCCGTCCTGAACCCAGGTGGAGCTGTTGCCCACCAGCACCAGGGTGAGCATGTCCACCCGGTCCTCGGGCAGGGAGCCCAGGGTGTGGAGGCTGAGCGCCTCTTCGGCGCGCCCCAGCTGGCGGGCCAGCAGCACCGGCGTGCTGGCCGGCCGGCCCTCCAGCAGCAGTTCGATGGCCCGACCCAGCTGCCAGGGCCTGCCGAGGGAGCGGGGGTTGTACAGGGCCACGACGAAATCACCGCTGGCGGCACCCTTCAGCCGCCGTTCGATCACCTCCCAGGGGGTGAGCCGGTCGCTGAGGCTGATGGTGCAGAAGTCGTGCATCAGCGGGGCCCCGGCCCTGGCGGCGGCCAGCTGCAGGGCCGAGAGCCCGGGGTGCACCGTGAAGGCCGGACGGTCGAGCAGCGGCAACTGCAGCCAGAGCTCCAGCGCCAGGCCCGCCATGCCGTAGATGCCGCTGTCACCGGAGGAGATCAGGGCCACGTCGAGGCCCTGGCGGGCCAGCTCGAGGGCCTCGGCGCAGCGGGTCCGCTCCTCCGTCAGACGGCCCTCGCGGCGCAGCTGGTCGGGGCGCCGCAGCGGTTCCAGCAGGTCGAGGTAGAGCCCGTAGCCCACCCACACCGTGGCCAGGGCCAGGGCCCGGCGGGCATCGCCGCTGAGCAGGTCGATCGGGCCCGGACCGCTGCCCACCAGGTGCAGGCTGCCCCGCTGCGGAGCCCACTGGCGAGCGGCCAGGGCCACCGCCAGGGTGGCGGCCCCCCGCTCTTGGCCGGCGGCGCGCCCGATCCGCTTCCCCACCAGCAGACGGGGCTCCATCCCTGCCAGGTCCGGCCCCCCCGGGTCCGCCAGCGGCCGGCCCGCCTCCGAGGCCGCCTGCAGGGCGGCGGCTTCGGCCACGCTGGGGGTGCCCATCTCCCGGGCCACCGTCTCCGAAGGATGGGGCACGGCGACCGCCGCCAGGGTGGGGGCGTCGTAGAGGCGCAGGGGCCAGCCGTGCTGCGCCGCCAGGGCCAGCAGGGCGGGTTCATCCCCCTTGCGATCGATGCTGGCCAGGCCCGCCACCGCCTCCCTGGCCAGCCCGTGCTCGTCCAGGCCGTCCGCCACCAGCCGTTCCAGCACCGGCAGGCTCGTATCCCGCTCGCAGCCGATGCCCAGCCAGAGGCTGGGGGGATGCCAGCGGCAGCCCGGTCCGCTGCGGGGCCCGATCACCAGGGCTGCCCGGCCGTCGTCCCTGTTGTCGCCGGCTGCCCCGCTGCCGGCCTCCTCCCAGCCGTCGGCCTTCAGCCCCTGCCACAGCGTCGTGCCCGACTCCTGGCACAGGAGGGGGCGTCGACCACCGGTCGCGTTCACCATCAGGCCACGCCAGTCGCCGGAACCGCGTCGCCAGCCCCAGGCCTGGCCGAAGGCGTCCAGGGGCAGCCGGTCCAGGGCGGCGCCGGCACCGGTGAGCACGGCCTGGCCACCGACCAGGGCGGCGATCTCCTCGGCGAGGCGGTCGCCGCCGGCGCCGTGGCCCCCCAGCAGCGGCACCACGAAGCGACCCCGCGGGTCCACCACCAGGACGGCCGGATCGCTCTGCTTGTCGCCGATCAGGGGGGCGATCAGCCGGGTCACCAGACCGCAGGCCCCGACGGCCACCACCGCGTCGGCCGTCCCCCAGTGCCGCGCCAGCCAGGGGGCGGAGGCCTCTCCCTCCGGCTCCCGCACCACCTGCAGCAGGCCGGCCTGGCGCAGCCGCTGCAGCATGGCAGCTGCCGTCGGGCCGAAGCCGAGGCCGATGTGCCGCCGCGTCGTGTCGATCAAGGGATCACTCCGCCTTCGAGGGGGGGCAGGTCCTGGCTGTCCGTGGTGTCCCCCGGGTCGACGTCCGTGCTGTCATCCGCGAGGCCCTGCGCTGCCAGACCCTCTGCAGCGGCGGCGTCCGCCATGGCCGGGTAGGGAGACGTGGGGGGCTCAGGCAGGGTCTCCGGGGCCTGCGTCGGAGGCTCCGGGCCCGCCGTCCGATCGGCCATCGCCGGGGGCGGCAGCGGTTCGGGCGGGGGCGCCGTCTCCAGGGTCCCATCGGCGTCCGCCGCCGTTGCCTGTTCGGGATCGGGATCGGGCTCGGGATCGGGTGCGGGCTCAGGAGCGGGTTCGGCAGCGGGTTCGGCAGCGGGTTCGGGAGCGGCCGGCGGCGGGGCCTCGCCCAGCAGGATGGCCAGCTCGGAGTCGGTCAGCCGTCCCTGCTGCCAGCGGGGCGGATCGCCGCCGGGCTCCAGGATCACTTCTGCCACCAGGCTGTTGAAGGGAGGGTTGAGGGGCTCGCCGAGGCCGTCGAGCAGGTCGAGCTGGAGCGCATTGCTGCCCGTGCGCCAGCCCTCCAGCCACAGGGGCGTCTGGCGATCCACCAGGAAGCTGTCCCCGTTGATGCTGACCCGCAGCCGCCAGCTGGCATCGCCGCTGCGCAGGTTCTGCAGCGGGGCCTCCAGCAGCAGCCAGTCGAGCATCAGCGGCGTGCCGGCCGCCGTCCCCCGGGGACTGACGGCGATCAGCTGGGGGCTGCCCGGGGCTGGCTGGCCGAGGGGATTGGCCGCGACCCTGTGCAGCCGGATCTGGCGCTGGGCACCGGGGCCCTTCACCGCCTCTCCCCAGGGCCTGGCCGCATAGACGGTGAGCCGATGGCTGCCGGGTTCCAGCGGCCGCATCGTCGTGGAGGTGGCGGTCAGCGGCAGGGGGTCATCCCCATCCAGCTGGACCACCAGGTGGGGGCCGAGGCCGAGGGGGCCGGCATCCACAAGGGGCCAGTCCTCCACCCGCAGCCGCAGGGTCCAGGGACCGGCCGGCAGCAGGGCGCCGTCGGCGGGGGAGAGGATCTCCACCCGGGGACGCCGTCCATCCAGGGCCTCCTGCAGCTGCTGCACCGCCAGCGGTGGAGCCACCTCCTGCTGGCTGGAGTGTCCCAGGGCCGGGGCAGCCGGGGCCGCGGCACTCGTGCGGCGGCCCGGCAGGGAGAAGGCCAGGGCTTCCGGCGGCGCCAGGGTGAACACCAGCAGCAGGGCGGCCGCCAGCAGACCGACTCGGCATATGTGCCTATGGACTGCCCGTCCAACGGCCCCACGCCCCTCTCCCCTGTCGCCCACGCGCGCTCCGTCGTTGGTGGAACCATTCTGCTTCGGGGCCCGAAGAAGGGTAATCGGCTGTTGAAATCGCTGCAAAATTCAGCAAGGGGTTATAGAAACCCGGTGGTTTTCTCCATTGTTACGTTGTTGACAACATGTCGCCAGACCGCAGTCGCAGCCTTGCAACCGCTGGGATTAAACCTTTGTAACTGGCGGCCGATTCGCCTTGTTTTCGACCCCTATACTTCCGCCAGCGGTCCCCTTTCGGGGCCCAAAGCCCCAGTCGTGGCAAGGGATCTCTCCCCCATCGCGACTGGTGCCCATGGTCGGGGCTTCCCGGCCATGGGGCCCACCGATGGGGCCGGGACGGTCGCATGACCTGTCCCCGGCGTCCGTCGAAGGGGTGGACCCTCCACCTCGACCCCGTCCCTCGAGGAACGTCTCGATGACCATCAGCCCACCAGAGCGTGGGAAAAC
>CAZBMT010000080.1:0-8357 GCA_964492645.1 uncultured Cyanobium sp.
ACGACGGCCCCAACCACGGCATGCCCCTGGGGGGCTTCGGCGCCGGCTGCCTGGGCCGGGGCCTCGACGGCGCTTTCAACCTCTGGCACCTCGACGGCGGTGAGCACTGGTTCGGCGTCCTGCCCGACTGCCAGTTCGCCCTCTTCGAGCGGGACGGCGAGGCACGCCGGGCCCATGCCCTGGCCACGGCCCCCGGGGCCGACGATTCCCGCCCCGGCTCCGGCCTGCCGCTGGCCGCCTGGAACTGGTACCCCGCCGCTACGCCGGAGCAGCCCAGCGGCACCGTGGCGGTGCGCTACCCGATCAGCTCGCACCACTACGCCATGGTCTTTGCCGCCGACGTGCGCTGCGAGGCCTTCAGCCCGATCCTCCCCGGCGACTACCGGCGCACCAGCTACCCGGTCGCCGTCTTCGCCTGGACCCTGAGCAACCCGACGAACCGGCCGCTGGACCTGTCGCTGCTGCTGAGCTGGCGCAACACCGTCGGCTGGTTCACCAACACCGACCCGGCGGCGGAGGTCCACTTCCGGGACGACGGCAGCCCGGAGCACAACTACGTGCCGGCGATCGGCCGCGGCAAGGGGCAGCGCAACCGCTGGGTGGAGGCCGCCGGCCTCAAGGGGATCCTGCTGGAGGGGGAGCGCTCCAAGCCCCTGGCCGAAGGCGAAGGGCAGTGGTGCCTGGCGCTGCCCGACGAGGCCACCCTGAACCACCCGGGGGTGGAGGTGTTCCGCTGCAGCCGCTGGGATCCCAGCGGCGACGGGGCGGAGCTCTGGGAACCCTTCAGCCGGGACGGCGCCATCCCCGACAGCGACAACGACCGCCGCAGCACCGGCGACGAGCCCCTGAGCGCCGCCCTGGCGGTGCGCTTCCGGCTGGAGCCCGGGGCCTCGCTGGAGCTGCCGGTGGTGATCAGCTGGGACCTGCCGGTGACGGCCTTCGCCACCGGTACCCGGGCCCTGCGCCGCTACACCGACTTCTTCGGCACGGACGGCGAGGGCGCCGCCGCCATCGCCGCCGAAGCGCTGGCCGAATGGCGCGACTGGCAGGCCGCGATCGGGGCCTGGCAGGCGCCGGTGGTGGAGCGCCACGACCTGCCCGAACCCCTGCGGATGGCTCTGCTGAACGAGCTCTACGACCTGGCCAGCGGCGGCAGCCTCTGGACCGCCGCCGGCCCGGCCGATCCGGTGGGCCGCTTCGGGGTGCTGGAGTGCCTCGACTACGCCTGGTACGAGAGCCTCGACGTGCGCCTCTACGGCTCCTTCGCCCTGCTGCAGCTCTGGCCCGAACTCGACAAGGCCGTCCTGCGCAGCTTCGCCCGCGCCATTCCGGCCGCCGATCCCACACCACGGCCGATCGGCTGGTACTTCACCCAGGGGCGGGGCCGGGTGGAGGCGGCCCGCAAGGTGGCCGGCGCCACCCCCCACGACCTCGGCGCCCCCAACGAGCGCCCCTTCGACGCCACCAACTACACCGCCTACCAGGACTGCAACCTCTGGAAGGACCTGGCCAGCGATTTCGTGCTGCAGGTCTGGCGCACCTACCGCCTGGCCCCCAGCGGCCCGGAGATCGGCTTCCTGGCGGACTGCTGGCCGGCGGCGGTGACCGCCCTCGACTACCTCAAGGGCTTCGACGTCAACGACGACGGGCTGCCCGACAACGGCGGCGCGCCGGACCAGACCTTCGATGACTGGCCGCTCAAGGGCGTCAGCGCCTACTGCGGCGCCCTCTGGATCGCCGCCCTGGAGGCGGCCCTGGCCATCGGCCAGCGGCTGCAGCTGGAGCTGGGGCTCGACACCGCCGAGGAGCAGCGGCGCTTCGGCGGCTGGCTGGAGCAGTCCCGCCGCCATTTCGATGCCCTGCTCTGGAACGGCGAGTACTACGAGATCGATGCCGAGAGCGGCACGCCAGTGGTGATGGCCGACCAGCTCTGCGGCGACTTCTACGCCCGCCTGCTGGGGCTGCCACCTGTGGTGGCCGACGAGCGGGCCCGTTCGGCCCTCAAGGCCGTGAGGGAGGCCTGCTTCGAGGGGTTCGAAGGCGGCCGTCTGGGGGTGGCCAACGGCCTGCGCCGCGACGGCACCCCCCTGGATCCCAAGGGCACCCATCCCCTGGAGGTGTGGACCGGCATCAACTTCGGCCTGGCCGCCTACTACCGCCTGATGGGCCAGAGCGACACCGCCTTCGCCATCACCGGCGCCGTCGTGCGCCAGGTGTACGAGGGGGGGCTGCAGTTCCGCACCCCGGAGGCGATCACCGCCGCCGGCACCTTCCGTGCCTGCCACTACCTCCGCGCCATGGCGATCTGGGCCCTTTGGGCTACCCATACGGGCTGGCAGCCGATCCCAGGGGCGGAACGGAGGCCCGTGCCCGTTGAAGCGTCATGAGCTGGAGGCCCCATGGAACCTGGCTGGCTGCACTGCTGCTGGGCCTATGGATGCTCCTGGGATCTCAAGCAGCGGCCCAGGCCCAGATCCAGGCCAGTCCCACGGAGACCGGCACCGGACTGGTGCGCAGCCTGGAGAGCCTGCGCGATCTCGACTATCAGAGCTGGCAGGTGGTGGCCTACCGCCAGGGCCCTTCCCGACCCAGCGCCACCGTGACGCTGCGCATCGTCAGCTATCCGGGGCGGGTGCGCCTCGATCACCCCACGCCGCTGGAGGTGCGGGCCGGACGGCGCCACTGGCGGCTGGACGACATCACCCTGGCCAGCCCCAAGCTCTCCGGTGACAACCGTGCGGCCGCCGCCGAGTTCGACCTGACCCCCCTGCTCGCCGACCTGCGCCTGAACCGGCCGCTCAGGCTTCAGTTGCCCGGTGTGTTCGTTGAGCTCCCGGTTCCTCCCTACGTGGTCGCCGAATGGCGCAGCCTGGCAACGGCGCCCATTCCCCCTCCCCCGAACCCATCTCGATGACCACCTCCTGGCTCCGCTGGATGGGCCGAGCCCTCCAACTGGCGGAGCTCGGCCAGGGCCGCACCAGCCCGAATCCCATGGTGGGCGCGGTGGTTCTCGATGCGGGCGGCAACCTTGTGGGGGAAGGCTTCCATGCCCGTGCCGGTGAACCCCACGCCGAAGTGGGGGCCCTGCGCCAGGCCGGGGATCGGGCCCGCGGCGGCACCCTGGTCGTGAGCCTGGAGCCCTGCTGCCACCACGGCCGCACCCCGCCCTGCAGCGAGGCGGTGATCACCGCCGGCATCATCCGGGTGGTGGTGGCGATGACCGATCCCGATCCGCGGGTGGCCGGTGAGGGTCTGGCGCGTCTGCGGGCAGCGGGACTGGAGGTGATCGAAGGCGTGGCACGCGACGAGGCCCTGCACCTCAACCGGGCCTTCGTGCATCGGATCCGCAGCGGTCGTCCCCTGGGGATTCTCAAGTGGGCGATGAGCCTCGATGGCCGCACGGCCCTTGCCAACGGCGACAGCCAATGGATCAGTGGCCCCGCGGCCCGGGAGTGGGTGCACTGCCTGAGGGCGCGCTGCGACGCCGTGCTCGTGGGGGGTGGCACGGTGCGCTCCGACGACCCCCTCCTCACCAGCCGCGGCCGGCGGGATCCCGAGCCTCTGCGCGTGGTGCTGAGCCGCAGCCTGGACCTGCCGGAGCGGGCCCGGCTGTGGCAATCGGCCGAGGCTTCCACCCTGGTGGCCCATGGCCCCGAGGCCTCGCCAGCGGCGCGGGAGCGAATGGATGGCCTCGGGGTGCAGCGGCTCGAGCTCGCTGCCTGCGAACCTCGGTCTTTGTTGGAAGCCCTGGCCCGTCGCGGCTGCAACCAGGTGTTGTGGGAGTGCGGCCCCGACCTGGCCGCCGCTGCCGTGCGCCAGGACTGCGTACAGGAGGTGATGGCGGTGATTGCCCCGAAGCTGCTGGGCGGCCTGGCTGCCCGCACACCGCTTGGGGATCTGGGTCTGGAAGGAGTTGATGAAGCAACGTCGTGGCGCGTCCGTCACCTGAGGCGAAGGGGCCCCGACCTCATCTGGGAGCTTGAAGCTCCTCTGTTCCGTCGCGGCCACGACGATGGAGCCATCAGCACCATCTGACGCCGTCATGCACATCGAGCTCCACGGGCGTCAGCGCTGCCACTACCAACTGGCCAACCCCTGGAGCCAGCCCCTCGGACGGATCGCCGACTACCTCCGGCCAATGCGTCTCGACCCCCAGGAATATGTGCTGCATGAGAACGCCCGCCTCGTCACAGATCGGCTGGTCGGTGTCAGTCGCCGTCGCCAGATCGTGGAGGAAACCCTCCACCTCAAGGAACTGGAGCCAAGGCAGCGGCGTGCGATCCGCCTGCGTTCCCTCCTGCCGGCGCAGGAGTGCATCCCGGCAGGTGTCTGCTCCCTGGTGGATGCTCGCCAGTGGTGCGACAGCTACTACCACTGGTTCCTCGACTGTCTGCCTCGCCTGATCGCAGCCGAGGAGCACACCCGCAGGACGGGTGAAGTCCCCCTCTTGCTCGTGCCGGCCCGGCTCAGCTCCTGGCAGGCGGAATCCCTGGCCCTTCTGGGCATCGATGCTGCGCGGCTGGTTCACCACCGACCCGTTCTCCGCGGCGGTCTGGAGGTGCGGCTGTTGATCGCCACGGTGTCGCATCGCTGGCAGCGCCTTGGCGATGCTCCCTTTGATGCCGCATCACCCTGGGCGATCGGGCAGCTGCGCGATCGCTTCTCCAGGGCCCCGGAGGTGAGTGCCGGATCGGGCCCCCAGCGGCTCTATCTCTCCAGGAGGGGGGTGGCCACCCGCCAGGTCAGCAACGAGGAGGAGGTGATGGAGCTTCTGGGTGCCCACGGCTTTGTGTCCGTCCAGACTGAAACCCTCTCCGTGGCGGAGCAGATCAGCCTCTTCCGCCGCGCCACGCACATCGTGGCCCCCCATGGGGCAAGCCTTACCAATCTCCTGCATGCGCGGCAGTGCAGTGTGCTCGAGCTCTTCCAGGACCAGCATGGCGTGCGCCCGGATTTTTTCCAGCTGGCCATGATCAATGGCCTTGGGTATCTTCATGGCCTCTGCCCCTCCGCAGGCTTGGAACACCACATCACCGTGCCGATGGCGGTGATCCGCGACTACCTGGAGCTGCGGCTGTGAGTGGTAGCAGGTTTACGCCCGGCCTGTTGTGCGTTGACGGGCCGCCCCGCGCTGCCCAGAGTGGCTCATCCAGGGGGATCGACCGGATAGCCTGTGTGCCGATCCCGGTGGATCGCTTCCAGCCCCGCTGCCGTCGATCGCGGTGTGCAAGCCGGGCATGGCCACAAGGCAACCCGATCGAGCATTTTCTGAGTATTTCAGGATTCCTCTCCAGCATTCCCGGAACCCATCCCATGGCGACCTCCGTGTCCATCGTCATCTGCACGCGTAACCGGCTGGAGGCCCTCAAGCAGCATGCCCTGCCCTCCATCGAAGCGCTCATTTATCCATGCTTCGAAGTGGTGATTGTGGACGACTGCTCCAGCGATGGAACTCAGGAATTCCTGAGTCAGTACATTCAACGGGTCGTTGGCATCCGCGTCGTCAGGAACGAGCGATCGAAAGGATTGTGCCACGCCAGGAACATCGGCGTCCGCCACAGCAAGGCAGAAATTATCGCCTTCATGGACGACGATTGCGCCGTTTCGCCTCACTGGCTCACCGCCCTCGTGAATGCCTATAATGAAGCCGAAATCGCCGTGGTCGGCGGGATCAGCTTCAAGGGAGATACGCGGGAAATCTACATCAATGATCACCACGCCTGGGGGTGTAACATGTCCTTCAGAGCAAGCATCTTTCAGCAATTCGAATTTGACGAGGGCCTCCGATATTCCCACTACGCCGATGAGACAGACATCATCGGCAGGATCCTCGCACACGGCTACAAACGGGTAATCGCCCGCGAAGCCGTCGCCAATCACTATGTCAGGGAGGCAGCATACAGAAAGCAGCAGCCCCTGTCGGCCTATCTCAACTACCACTATATGAACGCAAAGAAGACTCGCCTCAAGGACTACTACAAATATGTGTTCACTCATTCCCTGAAGCATGTCGCTCTCGTGGAGTATGGCCTGAACTTTCAGCACCAGCCCGATTCGTTCGTGAGAAAATGCCTGGCGGCGTTCCAGAAAACTGTCTACTACCTCTACGTCCTTCTCCTGGAGATTCCTGTTTCAGCCAAGATCCGGCATGCCCAGGAAGAGGCGCTCGTGCACCAGGGCCGCAGCCGCCGCGCTGGACACCCCGCACTGTGGGGTGCTCAAGCAAGCTCCTGAGATGCCCCCGGTGGTGAATTCTGCTTCGCTCCTCCTGCCGGCCGATCCTCCGCCGGTTGCTGCTGGCGGTGAGCGCCGCAGTGGAACGCCATGGCGTCCAGCTCAGATGAGCTCGGGATGCCGCGGATCCCCCTTGAACGGTCCCTCCACGGTGCTCGTGATCCAGCCCCCGTAGAAGCCGCCGGGCTGGGGGATGACCCGCTCCCCGTCCAGCCAGCAGGCGTCCATCAGCGCCGGGTAGCAGGCCAGCCAGCCGGCCAGGGCCTGGAAGGACGGGGTGGGTGAGGGGTACGACCAGAGAGCCCGCCTCAGGCGGCGCTCCCCGCCCTTGCCGTCCGGGGCCACCAGATCGAAGTAGCGGGCGACGCCCTTCCACTCGCAGAAGCTCGAGCCGGCGGCGGGCTCCAGCAGGGCCAGGTCCACATCCTCCGGGCAGAGGTAGAAGACCGGGGGATGGAAGGTTTCGAGCAACCGCAGGCTGCGGTGGGTGTCGCACAGCACCCGCCCCAGGGCCTCCACCCGCACGTGCTGGCTGCAGGGCAGCAGCGCCGGGGGCCGTGGATAGCTGGCGACGCGCTCGGCCATGGGGATCAGCCGGGGATGAAATGGCGCAGGCGCCGCGCCTCGGCCCCCGCCCGGGCCTGCAGCTCCTCGTCGCTGAGGCCGGCCTCGGCGCGTTGCTGGGCGGCGATCACGTCCGCCTCGTCGACGGCGAAACCGGCGCCTCGGGCCAGGGCCAGAAAGGCCGCCAGGTCCGGGGGATCGACCGGGTCATGGAGGCGGCGATCGAGGGCGGCATCGGCGCGGGCGTGGGCCAGGAAGGCATCCAGCTGGTCGAGGCTCATGGGACCGGCGTCGGGGCCATCCCTCTCTAGCCGCCCGGCGGCAGATCCGCGTCGGGGGAAAGCAGATCGAGCTGCACGACTGGCTGGCGCGTCACCTCCTTCGGCACGGCGGCCTGCGGCCCCATCTCCAGCTTCACCGCCTCCCAGGGCGCCGGGTCCCAGGGGGCCATCAGGGGTTCCAGGGCCCGCAGGGCCGGGCCGTCCGTGGGCTCCAGCCAGGCTTCCTCGAGCCCATCGGGGATCACCACCGGCATGCGGACGTGCACCCGGGCCAGCAGGTCGTTGGGGGCGGTGGTGAGCACGACACAGGTCTCGAGCTCCCCCCCGTCCGCCCCCAGCCAGCGGTCCCAGATCCCGCCGAGCCAGAACGGGCGTCGGTCCCGGCGGCGGAACAGCCAGGGCTGCTTGAAGGCACTGCCGTTCACCACCTTCTCCTGCCATTCGTAGAAGCCATCGGCCGGGATCAGGGCCCGGCGATGGCGCCAGGGCCCGTGGAAGAAGGGTTTCTCCGCCACCGTCTCGCTGCGGGCGTTGATGGGCCGGCGGCGGGCACCCGGGTTGGGGCACCAGTCCGGCACCAGCCCCCACAGCGCCAGGGCCACCTCCAGCCGGCCATGCTCCTGGCGCTGCAGCAGCACCGGCTCCCCCGGTCGCACCTGGAGCCGGGGGGCGTAATGGGCCTCCAGCCCCGCCGGCATCGGACCCTTCAGCCGGGGCAGCAACCGGTCGAGGCTGGTGGTGAGGGAATAGCGGCCGCACATGGGGGGTTGGAAGCCGAAGGAGCGGGGCGTTCGGTTCTCCCGACCGGGGCTGGAAACGGCGGGTGACGACCAGACCTAGCTTGGGCCCATTCGACGCTGCGAGCAGCATGGCCATCCGTCAGGACGACAACCGCCCCACCCGGCGATTCGGCATCGTCAACCTGCTCCTGATCGGTTTCGGCGTGCTGCTGCTGTTCAGCAACTTCCTGCCCAACCCCGCCACCCAGGTGCCGCGGGTGCCCTACTCCCTGTTCATCGACCAGGTGAACGACGACAACGTCAAGCGGGCGTACATCACCCAGGACCAGATCCGCTACGAACTCGCCAAGCCCCCGCAGGAGGGGGCGCCAACGGTGCTGTCCACCACGCCGATCTTCGACATGGACCTGCCCCAGCGCCTGGAGCAGCACGGGGTGGAGTTTGCCGCGGCCCCGCCGAAGCGGCCCAGCTTCATCACCACGGCCCTGAGCTGGGTGGTGCCGCCACTGATCTTCATCCTGGTGCTGCAGTTCTTCGC
>CAZBMT010000081.1:0-8351 GCA_964492645.1 uncultured Cyanobium sp.
ACGCCTGCCCCGGTGCCGGCAGCTGCGGCGGCATGTTCACCGCCAACACGATGAGTTCGGCCTTCGAGGCCTTCGGCCTGAGCCTGCCCTACAGCTCGACGATGGCGGCGGAGGATCCGGAGAAAGCCGAGAGCGCTGCCCGCTCGGCTGAGGTGCTGGTGCAGGCCATCGAGGCGAACATCCGCCCGCGCGATCTGCTCACCCGCCAGGCCTTCGAGAACGCCATCGCCGTGATCATGGCGGTGGGCGGCTCCACCAATTCGGTGCTGCACCTGCTGGCGATCGCCCGCACCGCCGGCGTGCCGCTGACGATCGACGACTTCGAGACGATCCGCCAGCGGGTGCCCGTGATCTGCGACCTCAAGCCCAGCGGCCGCTACGTAACCGTCGACCTGCACCGGGCCGGCGGCATCCCCCAGGTGATGAAGCTGCTGCTGGATGCCGGCCTGCTGCACGGCGACTGCCGCACGATCGAAGGGCGCACCCTGGCGGAGGTGCTCGCCGACGTGCCCTGCGAGCCCCCGGCCGGCCAGGACGTGATCCGGCCCCTCTCCAACCCCCTCTACCCCCAGGGCCACCTGGCGATCCTGCGGGGCAACCTGGCCGAGGAGGGCAGCGTGGCCAAGATCAGTGGCGTCAAGAACCCGGTGATGACCGGCCCGGCGCGGGTGTTCGAGAGCGAGGAGGACGCCCTGGCCGCCATCCTCGCCAAGCGGATCAGCGCCGGCGATGTGGTGGTGATCCGCTACGAGGGTCCGGTGGGCGGCCCCGGCATGCGCGAGATGCTGGCCCCCACCGCCGCGATCATCGGCGAGGGGCTGGGGGATTCGGTGGCCCTGATCACCGATGGCCGCTTCTCGGGCGGCACCTACGGGATGGTGGTGGGCCACGTGGCTCCGGAAGCCGCCGTGGGCGGCACCATCGCCCTGGTGCAGGAGGGCGACAGCATCACGGTGGATGCGAAGCAGCGGCTGCTCCAGCTCAACGTGGGCGAGGAGGAGCTGGCCCGACGCCGCAGCGCCTGGACCAAGCCCGCTCCCCGCTACCGCACCGGGGTGCTCGGCAAGTACGCCCGGCTGGTGAGCAGCAGCAGCCTGGGGGCCGTCACCGACCTGCCGGCGGACTGAACGGCTGCCTGAGTGGAGGGCTCTCAGAGCCTTTTTCAGATCTTCACGATGATGTGCAGGATCGTGCAGTCTGCCCATTGTGATGCAGACCTGCACGCAAGTTGCGGAGCCGCCGCTGTCATCAGCCGCAGGGTGAATCGCTGATCAGCAGAGCGATCTCGCCCGATCGGCGCCCTGGATGTCCTCCCTGGCGGGCGCTGCGGAAGGCTCCGAAACCGCTGCACTCGCCCTAGGAAGGAGGCAGCCACCGAGAGGGCCCCATGATCAGCCACTCCTCCCCAGGTCCCTTCCGCCGGCCGGTGCGGGTCACGATCACGATCCCCTACAACGCCTATCAGGCCCTCGTCGAGCGCAGCACCATCCAGGGGCGCTCACTGTCGAACCTCGCCGCCTATCTGCTCGAGAGCTCCCTGCCCTCGGTGGAGGCCAGGGACCGGACGGCTGCGCGTACCGAGAGTGGGGATGGATTCCATCGTCGACGCTGACCCTGACGTTGCCGGCTACCGCTGCCGGGATTCCCTCAGCAGCACCGACGGCTTGATGTGAAACCGGTGCTGGAAATCCACACTGAACAGACCGAGGGAGCGGTAGCCACACTCGCTGGCAATCCTGCTGACGGTATCGCCGGTTTTCGGGTTTTCCAGCCGGGTGCGGGCAAGCTCGAGCCGCTGGCCCTTGATCCACTGCGTGGCGGTGCAACCGAGACGTTCCGTAAAGGCGTACTGCAGGGCACGACGGGAATAGTGGCTCCTGGCCTCCAGGTCCGTGAGGGTGAGCGGCTGACCAAGATTCGCCCTGACGTAATCCAGCAGTTCATCGAAGGAATCCCGCCCCTGCCTCTGGCGCAGGAGCACCCGATCAAGGGGCCTGGGCTCCAGAAGATCGGGCAGCAGCATCAGGGCCAGCAACCGATGGATCTGATCATCCAGGCGGAGTGCATCGCTGAGTCCCTGGCCACAGGCGGAAAGCTGCCCGGCGATGGCGAGGGTCTGACGAAGGGCCGCCAGCAGCGAATGGCCCGGGGAATCCTCGTGCGGGCTCCAGCCATGGGCCCGGGCGAAGATCTCCCGCCAACTGCTCGGTGCCTCCTGAAATCCCCCCATGGTCAGGGCGGTCTGCAGCAATCGATCGCTGCAAAGGCTGAACGCCACCGCCGAGGACAAGGATGCTTCCATCGTGCAGGGGGCATCCGCCATCAGCAGACAGTGGCCGGGGGCACAGTGCCAGGTGATGGGACCCTGCCGCAATCGCTGCTCGCCGCCGTAGCCCATCAACAGCATGTGGACCCTGCAGTTGCTGAACCGCAGCCGCATGGGCCTGGCGACCCAGGCGGTGGCGAGCAGCCCGCCGATCGCAAGATTTCTGCCGCAGAACCACCAGGATGGGGAAGGTTCCAGCGGTGCTAGATCCAACAGGGGCAGGGCCTCCTGCAGCAGGGCCGCCCCTTGCCCAGGGTCGTCGTCAATGGGCTGCTCAAGCAGAAGCGGGTTGGGGAACGGCATCGCCGCGCCCGGTTGCAGGCCTGGGGACGGTGGCCGGTCAATCACCAGGGCCCCCAGCGTCTCTTTCCGCTGCGCCATCGCGCCTCCATCCGCTCCTGCTTCGGGATCGCACCGTCGATCGCCGGCCTGTTCGGCGATCGGCCCAGCCACAGTCTTCCTGCCGAAGTCGAAAGCGCTGGAGGCCACGCTGACGGCAGAGACTGGTGGCCATGGCTATGGAAGTGACAACGATGGCTGTGGCGTGGCCGGAATGGTTACGTTGTAAAATAGCTGAAGTAGTCAGAGAAGTTGTGATGGAGGAATCAGCGGCAGAAAGCGAAGTTCCTGAACCCGGAAAAGGAGCTGAACATCCCGACCAACAGACGCCTGAGCAACAAGTCATCGATCAAACGATCACTGTTCAAAACAACATTGATCAGCAGGATTCAGCACAACCGCAAACCGATGACCAACCGAATGGGCCCTTCCTTAATGTAAGCACAGTGCCAAAGGAAACAGTGCTGCATATCGTCGGCATCGGTGCATCGGCGGGCGGCCTCGAGGCCCTGGAGATGCTCCTTGGCAGCCTCCCCGCCGATGCCAGGCCGGCCTTCGTGGTGGCCCAGCATCTCTCCCCGGATCACCGCAGCCTGCTGGCCGATCTGATGGATCGCCGCACGCCCCTGCCGGTCCGACTGGCGGTCGACGGCGCCCCTCTGCTGCCGGGGACCGTCAGCATCGCCCCCCGAACCGCGACATCCGCGTTGATCGCGAGCGGCTGGTGGTGAGCGAGCCGGAACCCCGCTTCGGCCCGAGCCCCAGCATCGACCGGCTGTTCGACTCGATCGCCGAACACTGGGGCCCCCGTGGCGTGGCGGTGGTGCTGTCCGGGACGGGTTCCGACGGCACCCGCGGCCTCACGGCCGTCCGGGCCGCCGGGGGGCTCACCATCGCCCAGGACCCGGCGAGTGCCCGGTTTTCCGGCATGCCCACCGCTGCGATCACCCTGGGGGGGCCGAGCTGGTGCTCGATCCGGCCAGCATCGGTCGTCGGCTGGTGGAGCTGGCGGCTGCCGCCGAGACGGAAGCGGGACCCAGGCCCTCCGGCACCGGCGCCGAGCCGGGAAACCCCGTCAACGTCACGGCACGGCTGCAGCACCTCACCGGCATCGATGTCTCCCTCTACAAGCCCGCCACGGTGCGCCGTCAGCTGCAGCGGCGCATGGCGGCCTGCCAGAAGCCCACGATGGAGGAGTATCTGCAGCTGCTCGAGGCCGACAGCTCGGAATCCGCCGCCCTCGTCAAGGGGCTGCTGGTCGCGGTCACCGCCTTCTTCCGCGATCCGCCGATGTTCGCGGCGCTGGCCGAGCGTCTGCGGAGCTATGTCGGAGCTATGTCAATGAATGGCCTGGGCCGTCGCGCCTGCGGGTGTGGGTGGCGGGCTGCGCCACGGGGGAAGAGGCCTACTCCCTCGGCATGCTGATCAGCGAGGTGCTGGGCCACCCCCTGAATCTCGCCGACCGGTTCAAGATCTTCGCCACCGACATCGATGAGGAGAGCCTGGCCGTGGCTCGCCGGGCCACGTATCCCGCCGCGGATGGGGAGCCCATTCCCGATGGCCTCCGGGACCGCTTCGTCACCGTCCATGAGGGTGAGCTGACGATCAGGGATTCGCTCCGCCGCTGCCTGGTCTTTGCCCGTCACAACATCGCGGAGGATCCGCCGTTCCCCCAGCTGGATCTGATCTCCTGCCGCAACACGCTCATCTACTTCAATCCGCCGTTGCAGAAGCGGGCGCTGGCGATGTTCCACACCGGCCTGGTGCCGGGAGGGCTGCTCTTTCTCGGGCCCTCGGAATCACCCAGGGCCAGCGGCTCCGCTTTCACCACCATCGACAGCGCCCACAACATCTTCCAGCGCAGCTCCGAACCCCGGCGCGGCATCGATGGGGCCTCCCGCACCCTCTCGCCCCACCCGCCAGCGACGGCGTGGGGAGTGGGGGCCCGGCCCACGGTGTTCCGCGACCATCCCCCCGAGGAGCACACCGCCACCCTCGAGGCGCTGGTGCGGAGCCGTTGCCACCCCTGCGTGGTCATGGACGACAACCATGAGCTGGCGGAAGTCATCGGGGATGTGGCGCCCTACTGCCGACTGCCCGAAGGCAGGGTCTCGAAGGCCGCCACCGCCTTTCTGCTGCCGGAGCTGCAGGCCGAGGCCCGGGCCCTGGTGCTGCTGGCGCGGGCCGAGGGAGAGCCCGTGCGCAGCCGGCCGCTGGCGCTGGAGGCGCTCAACCTCGCGGTGCGACTGGAGGCGCGACCCCTGTGGGTGCAGGACCGCCAGCTCACCGTGCTCAGCTTCCTGCCCGTGGGGGACGGGCAGGCGGACACCGATGACCATCAGGTCAGGGAGCGCGACGCCGATCTCGATCGCGAGATTGCCCGTCTGGAATGCGATCTGCTCAGCAGCCAGGAGTCGCAGCGCAGCTCCATGGTGCAGCTCGAGGCGGCCAACCAGGAACTGGAGGCCTCGGCGGAGGAACTGCAGGCCTTCTCCGAGGAACTGCAGTCGGCCAATGAGGAGCTGCAGGCCAGCAACCTGGAGCTGGTGCGGCTCAATCAGCAGCTGCGGGTCCGCAGCGAGCAGCTGCAGGCGTTCACCGCCGACCTGGAGAAGATCCAGAACTCGCTCATCCAGGGGATGGTGATCGTGGACCAGGCCGGCAAGGTCACCCGCTACACGCCCCTGGCGGTGCGGGTCTTCGGCCTGGTGGCGGAGGACATCGGCCGGCCGCTCCATGGGTGTCCCACGACCCTCCCCCTGCCAGGTCTCCAGGGGGCCTTGCAGGAGGTGCTGAACGGGGCTCCGCGCCGGGTCATCGAGGCGGTGAGCGAGGAGGTGGCCTACCTGGTGCAGGTGCTCCCCTACACGGAGCAGGACGGACAGCAGCGCGGGGCGATCATCTCGCTCACCGACGTGTCCGAGCTCCACGAGATGTACCAGGCCGCCGAAGCCAGCCTGGGGGACTTCGCCAGCCTCACCGACACCCTCGATCAGGCCGTCTGGAAACGGGACATCAGCCTGCGGCGCCTGCTCTATGCCAGTCTGCGCTTCCTGCCCCTCACCGGCTGGTCTCCGGCGGAGCTGTTCGCCCAGCCCGACCTGCTGGACGCAGCCATCGATCCCGACGACCGCGAGCGGGTGCAGGCCGCCCGCGACCTGCGCCGCTCCGGCTGGTCGGTCACCTACCGGCTGCGTACCCGCGACGGGCGGCGCCGCTGGGTGACGGAGACCGCCAGGGTGGTCGACGACGGCCGGGAACGCAGCGTGGTCGGCACCCTCAGCGATATCACCGACCAACGGGAGTCGGAGCAGGACAGCCAGCGTCTCGCCCTCCTCTTCGAAACCCTGATCAGCAGTCCCCGCCTGGCGCTGGCCGTGCTCGACCCGGACCGGCGGGTGGTGAGGGTGAACGACACCCTCTGCGCCCTGCTCGGCTTCGATCGCGCCAGCCTGCTGGGCTCCCCCGCCTCCCTCTTCTGCGTGCTGCCGCCGCTGCCGGAGCCGGCGGAGCCGGCGGATCCTCTGCCGGCAGGAGATCCTTCCCCGTCAGGGCCGCCACTGGAGAGCACCCTGCCCCTGCTGCATCGGAATGGCAGCACCCTGCCCCTGCCCGCCCAGATCTGGCGACTGCCAGCGGCCGCGGGTTCGAGGATCCTGATGCTGATCCTGCCCCCGCCGGCATCTCAGTCCTGATCGGGCCGCAGCAGGGCCCGCAGGCGGCGCGCCAGGGCCTCCAGCGGCACTCCATCGGGGGGGCAGGGGCAGCGCAGCCCCGTCGCCCCATCCATCCAGACCGGATGGCTGCCCTGCCACAGCAGCGGGCGATCCTCCCCCTCTCGCCAGGCCAGGGTGAGGTTGAGCTCCTCGCCGCTGCGGTAGATCTCCAGGTCCAGGTCCTCCACCGGCAGCCGCTCGCCCCCGGGGCTGCGGGCCTCCAGGCGCAGGCAGAGATCGGGGCCGTCTCCCCCCCCGGGAGCCACCACCGCATGGCGCAGGGGCTTGCGGCAGAGGTCGGCGGCCGCCGCCACCAGCTGGCAGAGGTCGGTGTTGGCGCTGCCGATGGGGGACTCAGGCGACGGCATCGATCGCCTTCACCTCCAGGCTGAGCGGACCGGCCCGGAAGCCCGGATTGGCGGAGCCGTCGTCGCCGAACTTCGAGTGCAGGATCTGCAGCCGGGTGATCCGGGCCGCATCGAAGCGCAGGGGCAGGCCCAGGGGCAGGGACTCGATCGGTTTCGCCCGGATCGAGGCCCGCAGCTTGGCGAAGGGGATCCTCACCCGGCAGGGGCCGCCCGGATCGGTGGCGAAGTTGGCCACCCAGCGCACGCCGCCGGGGATCATCTCGGTGAGACCCGCCATCCCATCGGCGCAGGCCACCGCCAGCTTGTAGTGGCGGCCGTCACCCTGTAGCTCCAGTTCGAAGGCGACCTGCCCCGAGAGATCCAGGGGCGGGGAGAACACCGGCGAGCGGCAGCTGACGAAGCCGCCGCCTTCCTCCACCACCTCCGCCTCCAGCCGCAGGCCGCGGCTGCTCACCGTGCACACCCCCGAGCTGCGGCCCCCCATCACCGTGTCGTTGAGGGCATGCCAGCCGCTGAAGCCATCGCCCGCCACCACCTGCATGGTCGATCAGGCAACGGTGAGGCCGTCGGCGGCGGCGGCATCGGCCAGGACCACCACCACGCCGGCCGGCCGCACCAGCCGGGCGGGGGTGCGCTCGGCGGGCTCGGCCGGATCGAGCAGCCGGGCGAGGGCCTGGCGCTTGCCGGCGCCGCTGACCAGGAAGATCACCCGACGGGCGACCGAGAGCACCGGGGCGGTGAGGGTGATGCGCGGCAGGCCCTTGCCTTCCCCGATGGTGACCGGGCGGTCGCTGACGCCGGGGGCCGCCGTGCCCGGGAACAGGGAGGCGGTGTGGCCGTCGTCGCCCAGGCCCAGCAGCAGCACGTCGAAGCGGGGCAGGGCGCCGGGGCAGAGCACCGCCAGCTCGGAGGCGTAGGCCTCGGCGCTGGCCTGGGGGGTGGGGCGGTCGGTGGGCACCGGATGGAAGCGGGCAGCGCTGGCGGGGGGGTGCGCCAGCAGGGTCTCCCGCAGCATGCGGGCGTTGCTGGAGGGGTCGTCGGCCGGGACCCAGCGCTCATCCCCCAGCAGCACATCGACCCGCTCCCAGGGCAGATGCTCCTCCGCCAGCCGGGCGTAGGCCGCCCGGGGCGTTTCCCCGCCCGCCAGGGCGATCTGGGCCCGGTCACGCTCGGCGAGGGCCAGGTCGATGCCGGCGGCGATCTGCTCCGCCGCCTGGCGGGCCAGTTCCTCCGGGCTGGTGGCGACGATCAGCTGGTAGCGGGTGCTGGTTTCGGTCAAGCGAGCCACTCGGTATGGAACGCGCCGGGGCGGTCCGTGCGCTCATAAGTATGGGAGCCGAAGCAGTCGCGCATCGCCTGCACCAGGTTCTGGGGCAGGCGGCCGGTGCGGTAGCTGTCGATGTAGTCGAGGGTGCTGCTCAGGCAGGGCACGGGGATGCCCGCCAGGGCCGCCCCCGCCACCACCTGGCGCAGGCCGGCCAGGCGCTGGTTGACCTGGGCGGCGAACCAGGGATCCAGCATCAGATTGGGCAGGGAGGGATCGGCGCCGTAGGCGTCCTGGATGCGCTGCAGCAGCCGGGCCCGGATGATGCAGCCCCCCTT
>CAZBMT010000082.1:0-8337 GCA_964492645.1 uncultured Cyanobium sp.
GTGTCGCCGTGGCCGGGGAAGTGCTTGGCGCAGGCGAGCACGCCTTCGGCCTGGGCGCCGCGGCAGAAGGCGGCCGCCAGGGCCCCGGCCGTGGCCGGATCCTCCCCCCAGGCCCGCACGTTGATCACCGGGTTGGCCGGGTTGTTGTTGACATCGCAGACCGGGGCGAGCACCCAGTTGAGCCCAAGCTGGCGGGCCTCCCGGCCGGTGCAGGCCCCGTAGCGCCGGGCCAGATCGACGGCCAGGGCGGGATCCTCGGCATGGATCCGGGCCAGGGCCATGGGCGGCACCAGCCAGCTGGCGCCCTCGAAGCGCTGGCCCACGCCCTCCTCCACATCGGCGCAGAGCAGCAGCGGGACGCCGGCCCAGGCCTCCAGCTGGCGGGTGCGCAGCCGCAGTTCGGCGGCGCTGCCCCCCAGCAGGATCACCCCGCCCACGCCGCGCCCCAGCAGGCGCCGCAGGCTGGCGTTGTCCAGCTCCCAGCGGGGGTAGCGCCGCTGGCCATCGGCCGGATGGCCGCTGCAGCGCACCACCAGCAGTTCGGCGGCCAGGCGATCCAGAGCCTCAGGCGGCCGAGGGGCCTGGGGGGAATCGGGGAGGTCAGCCATGGGTGGGATCAGCCGAGGCGGTCGTTGTCGCTGTCTGCGTCGGTGTCGGCGCCATCCGGCGGATCCGCCGCATCCGCCCCAGCGCCCGGCTCCTCCCGCTCACGCCGCTCGGCCTCCAGGCGCTGCAGCAGACCCAGCACCGTGTTGCCCTTCTCCAGACCCCGGTCGAGGACGAACACCACCTCCGGGGTGCGGCGCATCTTCAGGCGTCGGCCCAGCTCCCCCTTCACGTAGGCGGAGGCCGCCTGCAGGCCGGCCATCGCCACCTCGCGGTCCTCGGCGCTGCCGAAGATGCTCACGAAGATCCGGCAGTGCTGCAGGTCCCCGGCCACCTCCACGTTGGTGACACTGACCATGCCGTGGTGGACCCGTTCGTCCTTGATGCCGCTCATCAGCAGCTCGCTCACCTCGCGGCGGATCAGGGCCGCCACCCGTTCCACCCGTCGGCTCTGGGCCATGATTACGACAGCGGTGCCGCCTGCACCATGGCACGCAGCACCAGGGTGAGGCTCACCAGTCCGCTGATCAGGGCGCCCACCAGCGCTACCGCCGTGACCGGGTTGCTGCGGCGCCGTGCCAGCGGCTCGAACACCGAATTGAACACCCCCAGGCTGAAGGCGATCAGATAGCGCGGATAGCGCGTCACATTGACGAAGAAGTCCTTCATGGCCTCGGCGACGGTCCTGGACGGATGCTGGCTACTCTGCCGCCCGGGGCCACGCCCAGCAGGCCCGGAGGGTCCATGGAGCTGCATCAGTTCAGACATTCCGCCTTCTGCGAGAAGGTGCGGCTGCTCCTGGCCCGCAAGGGCCTTGAGGCCACGATCGTGGAGGTGCCCCCGGGCCTGGGTCAGCTGGAGCTGTTCCGGCTCTCCGGGCAGCGCCAGGTGCCGGTGCTGGTGGACGGGGGCGAGGTGATCGCCGACTCCACGGCCATCGCCCTGCATCTGGAGACCAGCCACCCGGAGCCGCCCCTGCTGCCGGCCGATCCGGTCGCCCGCGCCCGGGTGCTGCTGCTGGAGGACTGGGCCGACACCGCCCTGGCCCGGGGCGCCCGGCTGGCCCTGCTGCAGGCTGCGGCCACCGATCCGGTGCTGCGCGCCGCCCTGCTGCCCGAGGCCACCCCCGCCCCCCTGCGGGATCTGGTGGGGGCCCTCCCCGGCGGCCTGATCGGTCAGGCCACCGAGGCGATGCGCGACCTGCTCGGCCCCTGCGAGGTGCGGCAGCTGCACCGCAGCCTCGAGCAGCTGGCCCTGCTGGTCAGCGAGCGCCCCTACCTGGAGGGCGACGGCCTCACCCTGGCCGACATCGCCGTGGCGGCCCAGCTTTATCTGCTCCGCTTTCCCGCCGCCGCCGGTGCCCCCCTGGCCGGCCGCGGGGTCGAGGGCATCGCCGACAACCCCGTCCTGGAGCCCCTGTTCGCCTGGCGCGACGCGGTCTATGGGGCGGTGGGTCGGGGCTGAGGCCTCCCTCCGGGGCTGTACCGCCACCCGCCAGAGTGGGGGCCCCCGTTGTCATGGCCGTGTCCGATCCGCTGCTGCGGGAACTCGACCACTACGTGGTCCTGGAGCCCGGCCAGGGCGAAACCATCCTCAGCGCCACCGAAACCCTCCACTGGCTGGCCGGCCACCTGACGACCCTGGCCGATCCCCCGGCCGACCTGGCTGAGCTGCCCGATCCCGTGGCCCGGGCCGGTCGGCTGCTGGACACCGCCTGCGAGCTGGAGCTGGCGCCGGGCTGCACGATCCAGTGGTTCGCTGTGCGGCTGGAGCCGCCGGCCTGAGCCCCCCGGCGCCCCTCAGTTGAGCGAGATGCTGGGCTGCCCTTCGGCGTCCTGCAGACGTACGGGTCCGTCCGGAGCCTGGGCGGGGTCCCGCAGCACCGTGGGCAGGGCCTCCAGCACCTGCAGGGCCACCGCGGCGGGAGTCCCCCCCTGCTGGGCCACCCTCAGGTCCGCCTGGGCGTAGAGGGGACGGCGCTCCTGCAGCAACGCCTCCAGCCGGGCTGCCGGCACGGGCGTGTCCAGCAGGGGCCTGGGCGTGGGGTCGGTGGCCAGTCGGTGCAGCAGTTCCTCGGCGGGGGCATCGAGCCACACCACCACCCCCTGGCGCATGTGCCCCCAGTTCTCCGGCCGGGTCACCGCCCCGCCGCCGGTGGCCACCACAAGGGAATGCCAGCCGGCGATGCCGTTGAGCACGGCGGTCTCCAGGGCGCGAAAGGCGTCCTCTCCCTCGCTGGCGAAGATCTCGGCGATCGGCCGGCCGGCGACCTCCTCCAGGGCGGTGTCGGCATCGATGAAGCGGTAGCCGAGGGCTTCAGCCAGGGGGTGCCCCACCGCGCTCTTGCCGGTCCCCATCATTCCCACGAGGTAGATGTTCAGACCATCGAGACGGTGGGCCAGGTCCCGGTGCGACGGGCGGGACGGGGCGTCATCGGCTGGGGCCATGGGGTCGCTGGCAACGGCGGTCCGGACACCGTTTCTAGGATGGGCGTTCCCTGGGCTTCGGCGATGACCGCAACCCGGTTGACCGCCCCTCCGGCGGCAGCTTCCCCCACCGCCGCCACCGCCGCCCACGGACGAGGCCGCCTCTGCGTGATCACCCGCCGGGCGACCTTCAGTGCCAGCCACCTTTACCGGCTGCCGGAACTCGACGATGCCGAGAACGTCCGGCGTTTCAGCCGCTGCAGCCTGCCTCCAGGCCACGGCCACAACTACGAACTCACCGTGGCGATGGGCGGTCCGCTCGATGCCGACGGCATGGTCCTCAACCTCTCCGAGGTCAAGCACGCCATCCGGCGGGAGGTGACTGACCCCCTCGACTTCCGCTTCCTCAACGAGGTCTGGCCCGAGTTCGACCTCTCCCGCCCCGAGGGGCGGCTGCCCACCACCGAGGCCCTGCTGCTGGCCATCCGCCAGCGCCTGGCCCCCCATCTGCCGCTGGTGGCCCTGCGGCTCCACGAACACCCCAACCTCTGGGCCGACGTGCTCTGCGGTCCCACCATCGATCCCATGGAAGCCTTCCTCTCGATCCGCACCCACTTCGCCGCCGCCCACCGCCTGGCGCGCCCCGAGCTCAGCCAGAGCGAGAACGAGGCGATCTACGGCAAGTGCGCCCGCCCCCACGGCCACGGCCACAACTACCTGCTCGACGTCACCGTGCGCGGTGCCATCGATGGCCGCACCGGCATGGTCTGCGACCTGGCCGCGCTGCAGCGCCTTGTGGATGAGCTCGTGGTGGAGCCGTTCGACCACACCTTCCTCAACAAGGACGTGGCCCACTTCGCCGACTGCGTTCCCACCGCCGAGAACATCGCCCTGCACATCGCCGACCTGCTCAGCGCCCCCATCGCCGCCACCGGCGCCCGGTTGCACAAGGTGCGCCTGCAGGAGAGCCCCAACAACGCCGCCGAGGTCTTCGCCGAGACGCCCCAGCTGGAGATGGTCCCGGCGGCCCTCGAAGCCTTCGCGGCCGTTTGAGCCCGGCGGCGGATCCCCACTCCGGCGGCCTCCGCCCCGAGCTGCGGCTGGTGCTGGCGGTCAGCCTCGACGGTCGCCTCGCACCGGCCGAAGGCGGGGCGGCCCAGCTGGGGGGCGCCGCTGACCGGCAGGTGCTGGAGGAGGCCCTGGCCTGGGCCGATGCCGTCCTTGTGGGAGCCGAGACCCTGCGGCGCCATGGCAGCACCTGCCTGATCCACAACCCCGGACTGCTCGAGGCCCGCCGATCCAGGGGTCGCTCCGCCCAGCCGATCGCCATCGCGGTCAGCCGCAGTGGCCGGCTGCCCGCCGCTTTGCCCTTCTTCCTGCAGCCCCTGGAGCGCTGGCTGCTGCAGGCCGCCCCGCTGGCGCCCGCCGCCCCTGTGGAGGGCTTCGCGCGTCACCTGCCCCTGGACGGCTGGCCCCAGGCCCTGGGGGATCTGGCGGCCCAGGGTCAGCGGCGCATCGCCGTGCTGGGTGGGGCGCAGCTGGCGGCGGCCCTGGCGGCCGAGGACCTGCTCGATGAGCTCCAGCTCACCGTCTGCCCCCGCCTCCTGGGCGGTCCCCACGGCTGGCTGCCGGCCGACGCCGGGGTGGCTCCGGCGGCCCAGGCGGGTTGGACGCTGGTGGAGCACCGGCCGCTGGCGGGGGAGGAACTGCTGCTGCGCTGGCGGCGGCCCTTGGCTCAGGGCGTGACCTCCTGAAGGCCGTAGCTGCCGAAGCGCCGCCCGAGTTCCCGCAGCGGCATGTCCCGCAGGCTGTCGGTGGGCAGGCCGAACATCCGGGCCAGGCAGCGCTTGACCACCTCCTCGCTGTCATCGCCGAAGCGGCCGCTCACCATCTCGGTGAGCACCCCCAGGCTGCGGCCGCTGTTGTCGGTCTCCTCGATCAGGCACTTGCTGGTGGGCACCGCCAGCTTGCGACAGGGATCCTGCAGGCTCTTCTCCAGGTCGGCCCGGCCGGCGGAGACCGTCTCCACGCAGACCCGTGTCAGCTGGTTCTCCAGCTGGGGCCGCAGCAGCATCAGCACCGGCCGCAGCAGTCCGGCCCTGGCGGGCGCCGCCGGCACGACCAGCGCCGTGGCGGCGGTCAGGAGCACCAGGATCCGCAGGGGCTTGGCCATGGCGGGGGAGGACGCTCGGTCGCGGGGAATCAACCGTTAGTTTTGCGCCTGCCCCGTCCCCCCTGCGTTGCCAGCGGCCATGGCCGAGCTGCAAGTCCGCTGGCATCAGGCGACGCGGGAGATCCCGGAACACCAGTGGCAGGCCCTGGTGGGCGGCGCCGGCGAGGCCGGAGCCCAGGCCACGGCCGAGGCGGTGGATCGCCCCTTCTACGGCTGGCGCTGGCTGCACCACCTGGAGGCCAGCGGCAGCATCGTGCCCCGCCAGGGCTGGCAGGCCTGTCATCTGGGGCTCTGGCGCGGCGAGCGACTGGTGGCCCTGGCGCCCCTGTACCTGAAGGGCCACAGCTACGGGGAATTCGTCTTCGACCAGTCCTTCGCCCAGCTCGCCGGCCAGCTCGGCCTGCGTTATTACCCCAAGCTCGTCGGCATGAGCCCGGTGAGCCCGGTGCAGGGTTACCGGTTCCATGTGGCCCCCGGCGAGGACGCGGCGGCCCTGACGCAGCGGATGCTGGCCGAGATCGACACCTTCTGCCGGCGGCAGCGGATCCTCAGCTGCAATTTCCTCTATGTGGATCCGGCCTGGCAGCCCCTGGCGGAGGCCGCCGGCTGCGCCCTGTGGATCAACCAGCAGAGCGAATGGCGCAACCCGGGCCATGCGGACTTCGAGGCTTACCTGGCCAGCTTCAACGCCAACCAGCGCCGCAACATCCGCCGCGAACGCCGCTCCGTGGCGGAAGCGGGCCTGACGGTCACGCCTCTGGCGGGTGAGGCGATCCCTCCGCGCCTGCTGGAGCGGATGCACCGGTTCTACGAGCAGCACTGCAGCCGCTGGGGGCCCTGGGGCAGCAAGTACCTCACCGAGTCCTTCTTCCAGGCGGCCGCCACCGATCTGCGCCAGCACCTCGTGCTGTTCAGCGCCCATCGGGGCGAGCCGATGCAGCCCCTGGCCATGTCGCTGTGCGTGCACGACGCCACCGGCCTGTGGGGCCGCTACTGGGGCAGTGACATCGAGCTCGACAACCTGCACTTCGAGGTCTGCTACTACGCCCCGATCGCCTGGGCGATCGAGCGCGGCCTGGAGAGCTTCGATCCCGGGGCAGGCGGCAGTCACAAGCGCCGCCGGGGCTTCGTGGCCCAGCCCCGGGCCAGCCTGCACCGCTGGTACGACCCCCGCTTCGATGCCATCCTGCGGGACTGGCTGCCGGGCGCCAACCGCCAGATGCAGGAGGCGATCGCGGCGATGAATGCGGAGCTTCCCTTCACCGCTTCCTACGATCCTCCCCATGCACCGCGACCCGAACCCCCGTCAGAGCCTCGATGAGGCCCTCTCCCAGCGCTTCATCCACCTCGACCCGGCGGGCTATTTCCTGATCAAGGTGGATGCGGCGGCCGGCGAGCTGGTCGCCGAGCACTACGCCAACGGCATCGACGAACGGGGCCTGGCCACCGACCCCGACACCGGTGAGGTGCTCAGCTGCCGGGGCGGTGACCCGCGGGCACCCCGGGCCGTGTACCGCGGCCGCAGCGCCAAGGAACTCGGCGTCGCCCTGACCGAGGGAGACGGCCCCCATCCCCTCACGCGGCTTGACCATGCCCTCTACCTGGGCAGGGAGCTCCAGAAGGCCCAGCAGTGTCTCGAGGAGGGCCTGCCCTACGTTCAGGACTAGTCCCGCCCCCGTCCTGCTGCATGGCGTTGCTAGAGCCTGCGCCGTTCAGGGCTGGAGTCCTAGGCGGGCTGGAGCTCCCGTGTGGCTTCGCGTGATCCCTCCGGCGGTTCCGGAGGCAGGGCGGCGAGCTGGTCCTGGATCTCGCGGGTCACGACGCCCCGGTACTCCTGGAAGTGCTCGTTGTGGGCGAGGGTCACCAGGAACTGCTCCAGGTTGTTGGGGTTGCGCCGGGCGATGGTGAACAGGGATCGCCAGAAGCGGCCACGGGTGTCGCGCTTGAGCCCCTGACGCCAGATCACGATCAGCAGGGCACGGATATCGGTCCAGCTGGGCAGGCTGGCCTTGCCGAAGGCCGCCGCCGGCACGTACTGCTGCCAGCGGGGCTGGCCCATCTTCAGGTAGTAGTGCGTGACCCTGTCGATGTAGGCATTGGGCTCGTAGAGGCGGCAGAAGGCATCGACGTACTCGTTGGCGATCTGGCGGATCGGCCGGGTGGGCACGAAGTTGAGCAGGTTGGTCTGGTTGACGCCCTTGGCGTCGGTCTTCTCCTGGACCAGCCGGCCTTCCTTCTCGAGACGGTGCCAGAGGCCGGTGTTGGGCAGGGCCTGCAGCATGCCCATCATCGCGGCGGGGATGCCGGTGCGGCTGACGAATTCGACGATCCGATCGCCGGCACCCGGCTTCTCGCCGTCAAAACCGATGATGAAGCCGGCCATGACCCGGATGCCGTAAGAGGTGATCCGGTCCACCGATTCCTCCAGGGAGCTGCGGGTGTTCTGCAGCTTGCGGGCCGTCTCGAGACTGGCCTCGTCGGGGGTCTCGATCCCGAGGAAGACGCTGTCGAAGCGGGCCTCAGCCATCATCAGCATCATCTCCTCATCAGAGGCGAGGTCCACCGACGCCTCGGTGGCGAAGCTGAAGGGATAGCCGTGGGCGATCTGCCAGCGCTTGATCTCCGGCAGCAGCAGCTTGGCGTTGCGCTTGTTGCCGATGAAGTTGTCGTCGACGAGGAAGATCGAGCGGCGCCAGCCCAGGTCGTAGAGGTACTGGAGCTCGGCCAGAAGCTGCTCGGGGGTCTTGGTGCGGGGTTTACGCCCGTAGAGCACGATGATGTCGCAGAACTCGCACTGGAACGGGCAGCCGCGCGAGAACTGCACCGACATGGAGTCGTAGGCGTCCAGCTCGAGCAGATCGAAGCGGGGGATGGGGGTGCCGGTGACGTCGGGCTTATCCCCATCGGCGCTGAAACGCCCCTGGCGTTCGCCGCGCTCGATCGCCTCGATGAACATCGGCAGGGTGATCTCCCCTTCATCGAGCACCTTGAAATCGGCCAGCTGCAGCTCGGGGGCGTCGGGGGTGGCGGCCGCGACGAAGCCTCAGCAGCTGCGTCCCAGGACGCCTCGCTGCGCGCGCCACCCGTGGCTCTTGGGTGGGACGCGGCGCTGCGCCGGGCCGTCGTGGCCGG
>CAZBMT010000083.1:0-8210 GCA_964492645.1 uncultured Cyanobium sp.
AGTACGCCTCCTTCAACAACAGCCGCAGCCTCCACTTCTTCCTGGCCGCCTGGCCGGTGGTGGGGATCTGGTTCGCGGCTCTTGCGGTGGTGAGCTTCTCGTTCAACCTCAACGGGCTGAACTTCAACCACTCGGTCCTGGATCACCGGGGCCGTGTGGTCGACACCTGGGCCGACATCCTCAACCGCGGCGGCCTGGGCATCGAGGCGATGCACGAGCGCAACGTGCACAACTTCCCCCTCGATCTGGCGGCCGCCGCCGGCACCCCCGTGGCCCTCACGGCTCCGTCGATCGGTTAGTGGGGCTTTGAACCCCGCCCAGCCGACCCCTCGCTGAGCCTCTGCCGGGCCCGGAGCGATCCGGGCCCTTTTGCCGTGACACGCTATGGATCTCCGCCGGCTGACGCGATGGCCCGCCCCCCCTACCAACCCTCCCTGCTGCGGCTGACCCATGGCGTCACGGCGTTGCTGGTGCTGGCGGCCTGGCTGAGCGGGCTGATCGTCTACAGCCGCTACGACGGCCGCTGGGGGCGGCTGCCCTTCACCCCGCCCGGCAGCTGGATCGACCTGCACGGCCAGGCGGGATTCCTGCTGCTGCCCCTGGGCCTGGTCTTCGCCGCCTACGCCCTCACCCTGGGCCGGGCGCGCCTGAAGCGCATCACCAATGCCATGGCCCTGGGGGCCCTGGTGCTGGCGGTGGCCACCGGCAAGCTGATGCAGGAGGACTGGCTGCGCGACGGCCAGCTGCACCACCTGGCCTACAGCCTGCACCTGGTGGCCTGGCTGCTGATCGGCCTGGCCGTGGTGCTGCACGTGGGCGACAGCCTGCGGCTGGGGGGCACGCCGCTGCTGGCTTCAATGGCCAGCGCGAGCCTGCGGCCGGGCGATCGGCCCGGCGACTGGCCGGGCCAGGTGCGGCGGTATCTGAAGCGGGGTCAATAGTGATACCGGAGCTGGGCCAGTAGCAGAGCGTCACCGTCAACCTTGTAGACCATGCGGTGCTCGTCGTTGATGCGGCGTGACCAGTAGCCAGCCAGGGCGTGTTTCAGTGCTTCCGGCTTGCCGGTGCATGACAACGGCGTCCGAGACGCTTCCTTGATCAGAGTGTTGATGCACTTGAGCAGGGTCTTGTCGGTGGCCTGCCAGTGGAGGTCATCCTCCCAGGCCTGCTCAGCGAAGATCAGCCCCATTCGCTGAGGGCGTGCTCCCTGCCCTGGCCGGCGCCCAGGCTGGCGGTCGCCTCCAGCAGACGCCTGGCGTTTTCGGGGACACGCAGGAGATAGGCGGTTTCCTCGAGGGCTTTGAGGTCCTCCAGAGACATCATCATCACCGATTTCTGCCCGTTGCGGCTAAGGATCAGCGGCTCATGGTCGCCACAGATCCGGTTCATGGTCTGCGCCAGGTTGGCGCGAGCCGCTGTGGAGGTGATGGCGTCCATCGGCAGGCCTTCCGTCATGGACGCGTGAATGTACGGATGGCGCCCCTGCCGCCGCTTCACCCCGGATCGCCGGGCAGAAAGCGCCGGATGAACAGCTCCAGGGCCATCGGCCCGCAGCGGGGCTGCCAGGTGGTTCCGCCCGGCAGCCGCCGCCAGCAGGCCACCTGCAACGCGCCGCCGCCGGCCAGCAGCTGCACCCGGTAGCGGTACTCAGCATCGGCAGCCTGGGCTGGGGCGGCCAGGGGTTCGGCGCCGGGCTGGCTGGCCAGGAAGGCGGCCGCGAAGGCCTCCGGCTCCGACCGCTGGCGCAGGGCCGTGGCGAAGCGCCAGGCGGCGCCGGTGGGGTAGCCGTCGTGGTGGAGGTAGAGGTGGCGTTCCGGAACGCCGGGAAAACCGGTGAACGAGTAGACGGCGCGGGTGGCCAAGGGGCTGTGGCGGCTGCACAGGGATGTGCCACCGGTGTCTCACACCCATGGGATGGCTCTGGCCGTACGGTGCACATGCAGGAACTCAGGTCGATGGACGCCCCCGGTACCCGTGCCAGCAATCGGCGCTTGGCCGCTGAGCAGGTATTGACCGACTGCGAGCAGTACCAGCTCTGCCCAGAAGCGCTGGACGCCTGGGAACGCATCAACCAGCGGCCTGCACGCTCCCAGAAGGGTCTGCGGGCGCTGATGGATCGGCACTCCGGAGTTCCGGTCTTGCCGAAAAGATCCGTCCTCCAGAGAGCCATTGTCGGGCCCCTTGACCTGAAATCGAGATCCATCCATGCGAAGGACCAGCCAGCCAGCCAGCCGGCTCGCACCGCACCAGGATTTCTGTCCAGAACAGTTTGAACGAGTCGTGGTTGCCGTGGGGGTGCCTTCACCGCTGAATCTCCTCATCACGGACATTCGAAAGCCGCCACGATCTGCCTGCCCCTGACCTGTCAACTGATCCACGTCCCATGCCCTTCCGCTTCCGCCGCAGCGCCCGCCTCGGCCCCCTGCGCCTCACCTTCTCCAGCGGAGGCCTCAGCTCCATCTCCCTGGGGGGCAGCGGAGCATCCTTCAACATCCCGGAGGCCCGCGCCGGTGGCCCCCGCACCACCGTGGGGATGCCGGGCACCGGACTGAGCTGGTGCGTGGACCACGGCTCCGGGGCGCCCTCGGCGACGCCGGCGCCTCTGGGACGACAACCTGATCACCCGGCTGCTGGCCATGATCGAAACACCGGAGGCGATGCAGGCCTATGTGATGCGCACCCGGAGCCAGGACGACGTGAAGCGCCTGGCCCGTCGCTGCGTGGAGACGGCGCAGGACGCGTTGCGACGGGTGAAGGCCCGGGGCTGGTTACGGCATTTTATGGATCAGCCATAATTATTGACCCCCCCCATAAAGGCGCCCAATCATGGCCGACGTCTTCCGCCGTCCGCGCCTGGCCGCTGAGCTGGCCGGCCGCCTGCTCCATCCCGGCGTCCTCGACGAGGGCCTGCGGTCGGGGCTGTTCCTGTCGGGGCTGCGTCGTACAGGAAAAACCACCTTCCTGCTCACGGATCTGGTACCGGAACTGGAGGCCCAGGGGGCGGTGGTGATCTACGTGGACCTCTGGAGCGATATCAAAGTCAGCCCGGCGACCCTGGTCCATGCCGCCGTTCGTCGCCTTCTGACGGACCTGGTGACGCCGGCTTCGACCCCCCTGGCCCGGTTGCGCCGTCTCAGGGGTCTGGATCTCGGTGGGATGGGCTTTCGTTTCGGGTTCCAGTTGGAGCAGCTGGGGGAAACCGGTGGGGTGACCCTGGCTCAGGCCCTCACGGAGGTGGTCGATCAGACCAGGGGCGATGTGGTGCTGATCGTGGATGAGGTGCAGCAGGCCATCACCACCGACGACGGCCACCAACTGTTGCTGGCCCTGAAAGCCGCCCGGGATGCCATCAACCCCAGATCCGACACGCCTGGGCATTTCCTGTTTCTCGGCACCGGCTCCCACAGAGCCCTGGTGGGTGAGCTGACGGCCCGGCGCAATCAGGCGTTCACCGGGGCCACCTCGCTGCCGTACCCCGTGCTGGATCTGGACTATGTGCGCCATGTGCTGCAGCGTCTCGCCCAGGAGGATGGGGCACCGCTGCCGTCGGAGCCGGTGGCCTGGGCGGCGTTCCAGACCCTGGGCCATCGACCTGAGGAGTTTCTACGGGCCCTGGGTCAACTCAGGTTCAGCAGCCGCAGTGGCTCAGGGCTGGAACCGGATCAGCTGTTGCCCGTGATTGCCGCCACCCTGCGCGGCACCTCCGCCGACCTGGAGCTCCAGAAGGTGGAGCAGCTGGGGGGGCTGGCCATGGCCATCTTCGAGCGGGTGGCGAGGGAGGAGGGACCTGTCAAGGGCCTGTTCTCAGCGGAGGCCGCGTCCGCCTATGCGGAGGCGATCGGCCGGGAGGTCAGGGTGGAGGAGATTCAGCCGGTGGTCAACGAGCTTCTCGCCGACAACGTGCTGATGCGGCTGGGCCACGGCCTGTATGGCGTCGCCGATCCGCTCGTGCAGGAGATCTGGCGGGAACGGCGATGCTGATGGCAGGTCATGCCCGGCCGGCAGGGCTGAGTCGAGGGGTTGTTCTCCCAGGAGTGAACGCTCATCCCCCAAGCACTTCCCGCGCAAAACGATCACCCCGCGCCACCGCCGCCGCCCAGTTTCCCGCCTCACTGAGCCCCGAACTGCGGGTGGGCTTGAAGCTGTGGTCCCCACTGGGGATCCAGTGCACCTGCACCGCCGGCGAAAGGGAGTAGGTCTCCACCTCCTCGCGGCGGCCGAACGGGTCCCGCTCCCCCTGCAGGATCAGGGTGGGGGTGCGCAGGGCGGCCAGGTGCTCGGTGCGCCGCTGCAGCGGCTTGCCGGGCGGATGGAAGGGGTAGCCCAGGCACAGGCAGCCCCGCACCCCGTCGCTGGCGGCCAGTTCCTCCACCAGCAGGCTGGCCACCCGGCCGCCCATCGACTTGCCGCCGATGAACAGCGGCCGCTGCGGGCTCTCGCCCGTCTCCAGCCGCACCTGCTGGCGGAACGTCTCCTGCAGCACCGGCATCCGCTCGGGCCCCTGGCGGCGGCCCGTCTCCCGCATCCGGGCCATGTAGCCGAACTCGAAGCGCACCACCCGCCAGCCCGCCGCGGCCAGGCCGCCGGCGATCGCCGCCATGAACGGGCTGTCCATCGGTGCCCCGGCCCCATGGGCCAGCAGCACGGTGGCCGGCGCGTCGTCGGGGCCGTCGATCAGGCGGGGGGAGGAGCTGGTGCCCATACAGTCTGACCATGACACGCCCGAACGGCCCCACGCTGCGTCGCGCCGCACGGCTTGGGGCCGTGGGGGGCCTCCTGCTGCTGGCGGCCGGATCGACGATGGTGGCCGGATCGGCTCTGGCAGGCGGTGGCGGATCCAGCCCGGTGCTCCGCCTCGATGGGATCGGCCCGTTGCGTCTGGGGATGAGCCGCGCCGAAGCCATCGCCACCGGCTGGCTCTCCGATCCGGGCCCCGGCTGTGAGCTCGCTGGGACGCCGCCCCCTGTCGTCTACAGGTTCAAGGGGCCCAAGGCGCCGCCGGGCCTTGTCGGCACGGTGGAATTCGACCGGGGCATGTTGCGGGTCTTCGCCTTCTCGGCCGGTGTGCGGACGACGTTCGGCGTCGCCATTCCCGGTGGCACCGTGGCCGATCTGCTCAAGCGCGCCCGCGCCGCCGGCCTCTCCGCCACCTCGGTCTACGACGAGACCTTCGCCGGGCGGTTCGTCACGGTGAACCGGGGCGGCCAGCAGGTGCTCGGTGCGTTTGCCAACAAGAGCGCCATCGCCACGCTCGCGGTGCCCTACGTGCCTGTCTGCGAATAGCCGCCTGCTCGTTTGCGTTTCGCCACAGGCCGTCCCACTTCAAGCCAGCACGTCCAGCCGCATCAGAGCGGCCGCCTGCCGCAGGCGTCGGTCGAAACAGGCGAAGGTCACCGGCTGATCGCTGCTGCGATCCAGTTCATGGGCGGCCGCCAGCTGGACACTGTCGTAGCTCCGCAGGGCGAAGCCATCGGCGAAGCGTCCGGCCGTTTCAACCAGCCGTTGGGTCACCTCGACGATGGTGCAATGCTCCCAGCTCAGGATCAAGTGCTGGCGGGCCTGCTCCAGCGCTTCGGCGTCCTCGGGTTGCTCCCGCTGACGGCGGGCCAGGCCCGCCATCGCCTCGGCCCAGGTAAGCCGACACACCGCGATGGCCTCCGCCTCAAGGCTGGCCTGGTGCATCTGATCGGAGCCCGCCTCGCTGATCAGCAGCTTGATCAGGGCGCTGGTGTCACAGAAGAGGATCACCCCTGACCCCGGTCCTCCAGCACCATCTGACTGACGCTTTTGCCTACGCCGCTGAGACGGACCGGAGCGGGGAAGGCAGGCTTCTGGCCGCTCCAGCTGACGAGGCCGGCGTCCATCGCCGCCTGAAGCGGATGGGTTGTGCCCGGATCCTTTGACCTGACAGCGGTGATGCGGGCGATCGGTCTGCGGTGGGAAGTGACCTCCACCACTTCACCGGACTGAGCGCGTGCCAACCAGGCGGACAGGTGGGTCTTCAGCTCCCGCACAGACACCTGATTGGCGACCACATCGGCCATGGTTTCTGGCATTTCTGTGACCATATTAGGTCGGCAGGATGCAGAATCCATTGGCCTGCCACCCCGCAATGGGCGCGATCCTGCTCACCGTTGTCACCGTGCTGCTGGGCTATGGCCTGGGCAAGGGCGTTCCCCGGCTGGTGCAGGGCTCGGGCCGCCTGGCGCGCCGCTCGCGCTTCAGCCAGCTGGCCTTCGGCTGCCTGCTGCTGGTCCCCTGGCTGGTGGGGATCGTTCTGCTGGTGCAGATCCCCCTGAACCCCGCCCTGCTGCTGCCGGCGATCGGCTATGCCGCCGGCATGGCCTGGGGCCGCCGCAAGGTGGGGCTGTAGGCAGGCGCCACTGGCCCCTGGCTCAAGCCCATGGCCAGAGGCCATACCATTGTCCTATCGGTTCTTCCCTGCAGGAATGGCCATGCGTGCGGTAAGCGTCAGCGGCCTCAAGAACAATCCGGCCGAGGCGCTGCGGCAGGCCAAGAGCGACCTGGTGGTGGTGCTGAACCGCGATCACCCCGATGCCCTGCTGGTGGGCCTCGACCAGGGGGGACTGCTGCAGGCACCCGGTGTCAGGGCCGCCCTGGCCACGGCCCTGTTCCGCGACGGTGAGCTCTCGCTGGCCCGTGCCGCCCGGGTGGCCGAGATGGACACCGCAACCTTCATCGCCCACCTGTCGCGTCTGGGAATAGCAGCGATCCGCCTGACGGAGGCCGACACCAACGCCGACCTCGACACCCTTGAGCAGTGGCTGCAATCGTCATCAGCGACGCCAGCACCCTGATCGGCCTGGCCCAGGTCAACGGGATCGGCTGGTTGCGGGAGCTGTTCGGAACCGTGCTCCTCCCCGCCACCGTGGCCGATGAGGTGCTCACCGGCAGGTTCACCGATCAGGAAGCCAGGATCACCGCCGCGGTTGAGGCCGGTTGGCTGACGATCACGCCGGACCCCCAGCAGGGTCCGGAGTTGCCCGATCTCGACGAAGGCGAAGCGGCCAGCATCCGCCTGGCCCTCTCCAGACCCGGACTGGTGCTGCTGTTGATCGATGAACGGGCCGGCAGGGCCGTTGCCCACGAGCTCGGCCTGAAGGTTGCCGGCACCGCCGCGGTCATCGGCCTGGCCCGTCTGCGGGGCCTGATTCCATCGGCCCGAGCGGTGTTTGATGCGCTGCACAACAGTGATTTCCGCATCGCTCCGGCCGTGATCACCACCGTTCTGAAGCGCTGTGGCGAGATCGACGACGACTCCGCCAGCTGAACCCTCACCGCGGCAACTGCGATTCCAGCTCCCGCAGCCGCCCTTCGAGGGCCTCGATCCGCTCCAGGTAGGTGAGGGCCAGGGCCATCCCCGACGCGTTGAGGCCGAAGTCGTCGCGCAGGCGTGCGGCGCGGCGGGCCAGGCGCACCGTGTGGACGTGGAAGGTCCACACCGGCGCCTGCTGGGCGCAGCGGAACACCCCGAACTGCACCAGTTCGATCACTTCCTCATGGCCCAGCCCGGAGGCGGCCAGCAGCTCCTCGAGGGCCACGGTGCACCCCTCGTCGTCGTCGGGGATCAGCAGGTCGTCAGCCATCGGTGGGTCCTTCGAGGTGGAGGCGGGGGCGGAAGGCGGAGGCTTGGGCGAGGTCGCGGTACAGCGCCTGCTCCCGTTCGCCGATCCTTTCGGGCAGCACGATCTGAATCACACCGTAGAGATCGCCCGCCCCGTCGCGCCGGTGGGGCAGGCCCTTGCCGGCCAGGCGCAGCTTCTGGCCGCTGCGCATCCCCGGCTTGAGGCTCACCGCCACCGGGCCGTCGAGGCTGGGCACACTGATCTCGGCCCCCAGGGCCGCCTCCCAGGGGGCGATCGGCAGCTCCAGGTAGAGGTCGTGGCCCACGGCCCGGAAGCGGGGATGGGGCGCCAGCCGCACCTCCAGATAGAGATCGCCGGGGGCACCGCCGCCGATGCCGTCGCCCCCCTTGCCCGGCACCCGCAGCCGCTCCCCCTCCACCACGCCGCGGGGCACCCGGATGCGGCCGCTGCGGCTCTGCTTCTCCACCCGGCCATCGGCCCCCAGCACCGGAACGCTGAGCGCGAACGACACCTCCGTGCCCCGGGCGGCCTGCTCCAGGGTCAGTTCGGTGGCCACCTCCACGTCCTGGCCGCGGATCGGGAAGTCCGCCCCCGCCCGCCGGG
>CAZBMT010000084.1:0-8209 GCA_964492645.1 uncultured Cyanobium sp.
CGGTGTTCGTGCTGCTGCCCGCGGCCCTGACCATGGCCGGAGCCACGGAGCTGGCGGGGATCAGCAACCCCGGGCCCCATGGCCTCAGCCAGGTGGTCTACGAGTACGCCTCGGCGGCGGCCAACAACGGCAGCGGCATGGAGGGCCTGGGGGACGGCAGCCTCTGGTGGAACCTCAGCACCAGCCTCAGCCTGCTGGGCGGCCGCTACCTGCCGATCGCCGCCCTGGTGCTGCTGGCCGACGGCTACGCCCGCAAGCCGGCGCTGCCGCCGGGTCCGGGCACCCTCGCCACCGACACCAGCCTGTTCACGGTGGTGCTGGCGGTGGTGCTGCTGATCCTCGGCGCCCTCACCTTCTTCCCCGTGCTCGCCCTCGGCCCGATCGCCGACGCCCTGCTCCTCGCCCCCTGATGCGCCCTGCCATGACCTCCCTGCCAGCCCGCACGCTCTTTCCCCGCATGCCGCGGGGCCGCCGCGACCAGCGGCGCTACACACCCCGGCCCCGCCAGAAGGGCCTGGTGCGCCGCGCCGCCCTGCAGGCCTTCGTGAAGCTCGACCCCCGCACCGCCGCCGCCAATCCGGTGATGTTCGTGGTCTGGTGCGGCACGGTCGTCTGCCTGCTGGCCACCGTGAGGCCGGATCTGTTCGGCGATGGGGCCGAAGCCAGCGGCCGGCTGTTCAACGGCCTGGTGAGCCTCACCCTGCTGGCCACGCTGCTGTTCGCCAACTTCGCCGAGGCCCTGGCGGAGGGCCGCGGCAAGGCCCAGGCCGATGCCCTGCGCCGCACCCAGGCCCGCACCCAGGCCCGGCTGCTCGATCCCGCCGGCGGCGAACGGCTGGTGGATTCCTCCAGCCTGCGCAAGGGCGATGTGGTGCTGGTGACGGCCGGCGACACGATCCCGGCCGATGGCGAGGTGATCGAGGGGGTGGCCTCGGTGGATGAGTCGGCGATCACCGGTGAATCGGCGGCGGTGCTCAAGGAGGCCGGCTCCGACGTGGCCAGCTCGGTGACGGGCGGCACCCGGATCCTCTCCGACCAGCTCACCATCCGCATCAGCGCCGATCCGGGCAAGGGCTTCATCGACCGGATGATCGCCCTGGTGGAGGGGGCCGAGCGCACCAAGACCCCCAACGAGATCGCCCTGACGGTGCTGCTGGCGGTGCTCACCCAGGTGTTCCTGATCGACGTGGCCACCCTGCCGCCCCTGGCCGGCTACCTCAAGGAACCCACCCCGGTGGTGACCCTGGTGGCGCTGCTGGTGGCCCTGATCCCCACCACCATCGGCGGGCTGCTCTCGGCCATCGGTATCGCCGGGATGGACCGGGTGGCCCAGTTCAACGTGATCGCCACCTCGGGCCGGGCCGTGGAGGCCTGCGGCGACATCAACACCCTGGTGCTCGACAAGACCGGCACCATCACCCTCGGCAACCGGCTGGCGGAGGAGTTCCTGCCGGTGGGCGGCCACCGCGAGGCGGAGCTGGCGGAGGTGGCCCTGGCGGCCAGCTGCTTCGACCAGACTCCCGAAGGGCGCTCGATCGTGCGGCTGGCGGAACAGCGCGGCGCCGTGCTGCCCTTCGCCGCGGAGCAGGCCACGGGCCTCGACTTCTCGGCCCGCACCCGCATGAGCGGCAGCGACGGCCCGGCCGGGATCGAGTTCCGCAAGGGGGCCGTCGACGCCATCAAGGGGTTCGTGCGCTCCCGCGGCGGCAGCGTGCCGGACGACCTCGATGGGGCCTACGAGCAGGTGTCCCGGCTCGGCGGCACCCCCCTGGCGGCCTGCCGCGGCAACACCATCCTCGGCGTCATCTACCTCAAGGACATCATCAAGCCGGGCATCCGCGAGCGCTTCGACCAGCTGCGCCGCATGGGCATCCGCACCGTGATGCTCACCGGCGACAACCCGATCACCGCCGGTGTCATCGCCCGGGAGGCCGGTGTCGACGACTTCATCGCCGAGGCCACCCCCGAGGACAAGATCGCCGTGATCGACCGGGAACAGAAGCTGGGCAAGCTGGTGGCGATGACCGGCGACGGCTCCAACGATGCCCCGGCCCTGGCCCAGGCGAACGTGGGCGTGGCGATGAACTCCGGCACCCAGGCCGCCAAGGAGGCGGCGAACATGGTGGATCTCGACAGCGATCCCACCAAGCTCATCGACATCGTCACGATCGGCAAGCAGCTGCTGATCACCCGCGGCGCCCTCACCACCTTCTCGCTGGCCAACGACGTGGCCAAGTACTTCGCGATCCTGCCGGCCCTGTTCGCCGGGGTGGGACTGGGGCCGCTCAACCTGATGGGTCTGGCCAGTCCCCGGTCGGCGATCCTCTCGGCGATGGTGTTCAACGCCCTGATCATCCCGGCCCTTGTGCCCCTGGCCCTGAAGGGGGTGGAGTTCCGGCCCCTCAGCGCCGACCAGCTGCTGCGGCGCAACCTGCTGCTCTACGGCCTCGGCGGTGTGATCACCCCTTTCGTGGGCATCAAGGCGATCGATCTGGCGATCGGCGCCCTGCGGTTCCTCTGAGCCGGCCGCTCCGCCTGCCTCCGTCTTCCGTTTCGCTCCCAACCGACCACCGCTCCGCCCCCTCCCCGATGGATCTGCTCAAGCGACCGCTGTTCTGGCTGCCCCTGCTGCTCGCCGCCGGCACCGTGCTGCTCGCCCCCCTGCAGCGGGGCCGCCTGGACAGCCTCCAGAGCCATGCCCTGGCCCTGCTGATCTGCGTCACCCTGGCCCTCTCGGCCTATCTGTTCACCGCCATGGTCCGCCCGGAGAAATTCTGATGAACGCCCTTTCCCGCCTCGGCCAGGGCCTGCGCCTCACCCTGGTGCTCTGGCTGCTCACCGTCGTGGTGATCACCGTGCCGATGCTCGGTCTGGCCCGCATCGCCGCCCCCCGGCAGGCCGAAGGGAGCCTGGTGCGCGTCGATGGGCGCGTGGTGGGCTCGGCCCTGATCGGACAGGCCTTCGCGGGCGATCGCTACCTGCAGGGCCGGCCCAGCGCCGTGGCCTACGGCAGCGGCGATCCCCCCAGCTCCGGCCCCAGCAACCTCGCCCCCGGCAACCCCGCCCTGGCCGAGCGGGTCGCGGCGGAGGCCATCGCCTGGGCAGCCCGGGGCGTAGCCAGGCCGGCCGCCGATCTGCTCACCAGCTCCGGGTCGGGCCTCGACCCCGACATCAGCCTGGAGGCGGCCCGCCAGCAGCTGCCACGGATCGCCGCCGCCCGCCGGCTGCCACCCGACCGGCTGGAGGCCCTGCTGGAGCGCCACAGCCACCGGCCGCTGCTCGGGCTGGCGCGGCCGCCGCTGGTGAACGTGCTGGCCTTCAACCTCGCCCTGGACGCGCTGGTGCCTTGATCCGCTCCAGCCGCGGCCGGGGCCGCCACAAGGTGTTCATCGGCATGGCCCCGGGCGTGGGCAAGACCTGCCGCATGCTCCAGGAGGGCCGTGAGCTGCTCAAGGAGGGCACCGATGTGGTCATCGGCCTGCTCGAGACCCATGGCCGCCAGGAAACGATGCGACAGGCCGAAGGGATCGAGCAGGTGCCCCGCAAGCGCCTGCTCTACCAGGGGGTGACCCTGGAGGAACTGGACGTGGCCGCCGTTCTGGAGCGCCGCCCCCAGCTGGTGCTGGTCGACGAGCTGGCCCACACCAACATCCCGGGCAGCGAACGCCGCAAGCGCTGGCAGGACGTGGAGGCCCTGCTGCTCTCCGGCCTGGACGTGTACTCCACCCTCAACATCCAGCACCTCGAGAGCCTCAACGATCTGGTGGCCGAGCTCACCGGGGTGGTGGTGCGCGAGCGGATCCCCAACCGGGTGCTGGAGCAGGCCGATGAGGTGGTCCTGGTGGACGTCACCCCCGAGACCCTCCAGGAGCGCCTGCGGGAGGGCAAGGTCTATGCCCCGGAGAAGGTCCCCCAGGCCCTGGCCAACTTCTTCCAGCGCCGCCACCTGGTGGCCCTGCGGGAGCTGTCGCTGCGGGAGGTGGCCGACCGGGTGGAGGAGGAGGAGCCCACGGCGGCGGGCCTGCGGGAGCGGGTGATGGTGTGCGTGTCGGCCTATCCCAGCGCGACCCGGCTGCTGCGGCGCGCCGCCCGTCTGGCCAGCACCATGGATGCGCCGCTGCTGGCCCTCACCGTCCAGGACCCCGGCCGCTTCCTCAGCAGGGAGGAAACCCTGCGGCTCGAGACCTGCGCCACCCTGTGCGAGGACGTGGGCGGCACCTTCCTGCGCATCGACAGCAGCGACGTGCTCGGCACCATCGCCCGGGTGGCCCGCGAGCGACGCATCAGCCAGATCGTGCTGGGGCAGACGCTGCGCTCCCGCTGGCAGGTGCTGCTGCGCCGGCCGATCTCGGAACGGCTGCAGCAGCAGCTGCGGGGGCTCAGCATCGATCTGCACCTGATCTCCGACACCACGGTGGCCGGCCCCGCCGAGGAGCCATGAACAACACCTGCCCCGCCGGCGAAGCGGGCCGCCTGCGCCGACTGGCCCGATCCCCGGGTCCCCTCTGGGCGCTCACCGGCCTGATCCTGCTGCTGGAGCTGGCCACGCCGCCCCACATCGTCTTCGGCTACCTCTACGTGATCCCGCTGGTGATCGGGGCCCCCCATCGCGACCGCCGCGACGCCCTCGCCTTCCTGGCGCTCTGCTGCGGGCTGACCCTTGTGAACCTGGTGGCGCCGGTGCCCGATCCCGACTGGCGGGCGGTGCTGGTGGATCGCCTGCTGGTCTGCCTGGCCCTGACCGTGACCACCTTCCTGTGCCTGCACAACCGCCACCTGCTGCGCCAGCAGGTGGATCTGGAGGTGCGGCTGGCCCAGGCGGACCTGCGCCGGGACATGATCGCCACCCTCGCCCACGACCTCAAGACCCCCGTGCTGGGCACGATCGCCACCGCCCGGATGATGGCTCTCGAGGCCGGTCCGGGCTCCGGGAGCCTGCTGGAGCGCGGCACCGGCGCCATCCTCGCCAGTCAGGAGCGGAGCCTGCGGCTGATCGAGGACCTCCTGCGGCTGTTCCGCGCCGACCAGGAGGGCCTCTGGCTGCAACCGGAAAGCTGCGACCTGGGGCGCCTCGCCGCCGAGGCGATCGAGGCCGTGGGTCCGATCGCCCGCGAACGGGAGGTGACCCTGATCCAGCGCCAGCCCACCGGCCCAGGCCGCCTCACCCTGCCGGGGGATCCCGGCGGCCTGCGGCGGCTGCTGGAGAACCTGCTGCTCAACGCCATCAACCACAGCCTGCGGCGCGAGCGCGTCTGGGTCGACCTGCAGCGGCAGCAGGGCGAGGCGGTGGTGACCGTCAGCGACCGGGGCCAGGGCTTCCCCGAAGCGAGCCTGCCCCACCTGTTCGAGCGCTTCTACCAGAGTGATCCGGAGCAGCGGGGCAGCGGACTGGGCCTCTACCTCTCCCGGCAGATCACCGAAGCCCATGGGGGCCAGATCCGGGCCAGCAACCTGCCCGCCGGAGGGGCCAGCATCGAGGTGCGCCTGCCGCTTGAGGAGCCGCCAGCCTGATGCGGGTGCTGCTCATCGAGGACGACGAGGCGTTCCGGGTGGGGATCGAGGCGTTCCTGCTGCGGCTGGCATCGGTCACCGCCGTCCGTTCAGTGAGCGACGGCGAGCAGGGCCTGGACGCCCTGGCGACGGCCCCGGCCGATGTGGTGGTGCTCGACATCGGCCTGCCCGGGCTGGGGGGCCTGGAGACCTGCCGGCGGATCAGCGACGGCTTCGACCTGCCCGTGCTGATCCTCACCAGCCAGGACGATGGTCGCTGGGTGCAGCGGCTGTGGGACGCCGGTGCCAGCGGCTATCTCCACAAGGCGGAGGCCCTGGCGCATCTGGAAACGGCCCTGACCAGCGTCGAGCAGGGGGCCAGCTGGTGGGACCGCTCCGCCACCCGGGCCCTGCGCACCCGGGACATCCCTGCCGCCGCCGACCCGCCGGTGGCGTCCCTGGCGCTGCTGACGCCACGGGAGCGGGAGGTGCTGGCGGCCATGGCCGGTGGTCTGACCAACCGCCAGATCGCCACCAGCCTCGGCCTCGGCACCGGGACGGTGCGGGTGTATCTGCACACCATCTTTCAGAAACTGGAGGTGAGCAACCGCACCCAGGCGGCGCTGAAGTTCCTGGATCCGGGCTGATCGCCGATCCACCGCGCTCGCCCCGGATGCAACGCTTCGCACCGATGGGGTGGCCGCCCGTCGGGCGCTGCCTAACCTCCCGGCAACTCCCCCCGAGCCATGGCCGAGTCTCTGATGCAGGATCCCAGTGCTGGATCCTCCCTGAAGGTGATCGAGGCGGTGAAGCAGGGCTGGCAGGCCTTCGCCCGGGCCCCCTGGGTGTTCATCGGCTTCACCCTGCTGGCGGGGGTGCTCAGCAGCGTCTGCTCCCTGATCCAGGGCCAGGTGGACCCCGACGAGGGGGCCGTGGTGACGACGGTGCAGGGGGTCCGGCTGGTGGTGGGCTCGATCCTGAGCGTGCTGGTGAGCCTGTGGAGCACCACGGGCCTGGTGCGCGGCGCCTGGAGTGCCCTGTCGGGCGGCAGGCCGGCCCTGGGCACCTTCACCCGCTGGGATGGCCCGGCCAGCTGGCGGCTGTTCCGCAACGGCCTGGCGCTGGGAATCCTGATGATCGCGATCCTGATGGTGGCGGCCCTGGTGGGCGTCGCCGCCGCCCGGCTCAACCAGATCCTGGCCGTGCTGCCGTTCCTGGCGGCCTTCACGGTGCTGATCTACCTGGCGGTGAACCAGAAGTTCCTGGCCCAGATCGCCCTGCTGGAGGGCCGCGGACCGATCGACTCGATCACCCGGGGCCGCACCCTGCTCGATCCCCAGTGGGGCTCGGTGCTGCTGCTGGCCCTGGTGGAATTCGCCATCGTGCTGGTGGGCCTGCTGGCCTGCTTCGTGGGGCTGCTGGTGGCAGTGCCGGTGGTGCTGTGCACAAGCACGGCCGCCTACCGCCAGGTGTTCGGCCGTGAGGATCTCACCGGCCTGCTGGCGGAGCCGGCGGCCTGAGTCCGGGGTGCGGGGCGGCCGAGGCAGCCGGCTGGATGGCTGGTGGCTGGAGGGTGGTGGCCGATCCCGGAATGACTACCTTTCTCACAGATGTCACGGGTGCACAAGCCGTTCGCCCCTGGCTCCCCCGAGCTTTGCCACCGCGTCCATGCTTCTTCCCCTTGACCCCGGCGATGAAGCGGCCATCGTTCCGGGACCGTCCATGGCGTCGATGGAAGATCACATCCTGACGTCCTGGGTCGTCAACGCCGCCGTCTGGACCCGGGCCGTGCGCCGCGGCGAGATCCTCAGCCGTGTGCGGGTGACCGACGGAGCCATCCTGAAGGCGATCGCCGACTGCGCGCCGGCCACCCTGCTGGACCTGGGTTGCGGCGAGGGCTGGCTGGCCCGCCACTGCGCCCGCCAGGGCATCGCGGTGCTCGGCACCGATGCAGTGGCCGAGCTCACCACCGTTGCCGCCGACGGGGCCCCGGCCGGGGCCCGCTTCCGGACGCTCTCCCACCAGCAGATCGGTGCCGGCGGCCTGCAGGAGCGTTTCGACGTGGTGGTGGCCAACTTCTCCCTGCTGGGGCATCAAAGCCTCGAGGAGCTGTTCCCGGCGCTGCCGGCCCTGCTGGCCCCGGCAGGCAGCCTGATCGTCCAGACGCTGCACCCGATGCTGGCCTGCGCCGAGTATCCCTATGAGGACGGCTGGCGGGAGAGCTTCTGGTCGGGGTTTTCCCCGACCTTCCGCATGCCGGCCCCCTGGTTCTTCCGCACGCTGGAATCCTGGATGGGGCTGTTCCGGCGCCATGGCCTGGTCGTGCAGGAACTGCGCGAACCGATCGACCCCCTCAGCGGACAGCCCGCCTCGGTGATCTTTCGCGCCACCGCCTGAACGGACGCCGGCCCCCGGGCGCCGGTTCAGCGCAGGCAGGCCATCGGATGGCGCGGCGCCACCCCCAGGGCCTTGGCCACTCCCGGGTGGCACACGGCCCCGTCGACCGTGTTCAGGCCGCTGAGCAGCTCGGGCCGGTCGGTGACCGCCTCCAGCAGGCCGCGCCCCGCCATCACGAGGATGTAGGGGAGCGTGACGCTCACCAGCGCCTCGGTGGAGGTGAAGGGCACGGCACCGGGCATGTTGCCCACGGCGTAGTGCTGCACCCCGTGGATCGTGACCACCGGATCGGTGTGGGTGGTTTCGCGGCTGGTGGCGATGC
>CAZBMT010000085.1:0-8198 GCA_964492645.1 uncultured Cyanobium sp.
CTGGTGCCGGCGTCGGTGGTGCTGGAACGCAAGCTGCGGGCCCTGCTGGAGGGGAGGCGCTGAGGTGGCGGCACCCATGGACAACGACGCCCTGTTCGTCGCCATCGGCGCGGTGCCGGGGGCCTGGCTGCGCTTCCGGGTGGTCAACCACTTCGAGCCGATGCTGCCGCGCAAGCACTGGGGCACCTTCGGAGTGAACCTGATCGCCTGCTTCGCCATCGGCCTGCTGGTGAGCCTGGAGGCCAGCTGCGGAGGGGCGGCCGGCCGCACGCTGCTGCTGCTGGGCACGGGCTTCCTGGGCAGCTTCAGCACCTTCTCCACCTGGATCGCCGAACTCCACGACACCCTGCACCACCGCCAGCGCCGCGAGGCCGTGCTGCTCTGCGGCGGTTCCGTGCTGGGAGGGCTGCTGGCCGTGGGCGCCGGGCTGGCCATCGGCGGCAGCTAGGGGAGAACGATGGCGCCATCCCCCATCCCAAGCCCCCCCAGCCTGCGCCGCGAGGCGCGGGACCTGCTGCTGGTGGGAGCGGGCGCCTTGCCCGGCGCCCTGCTGCGCTGGCGGCTGGAGGACGTCGGCAAGGGGATCGAGGGCGTGCCCCAAGGGCTGATCGAAGCCGACCTGGTGGCCAACCTGATCGGCACCTTCCTGATCGGTGTGATCGCCGGCCTGCGCCCCCCCCGGCCCCGGTTGATCCTGCTCGGCGGCATCGGCTTCTGCGGCTCGCTCACCACATTCAGCAGCTGGATGCTGGAGATCGGCCTGGCGCTGCGGCGCGGCCGGCCCGATGAGGCGCTCGCCGTGGTGCTGGTCAGCCTGCTGGGCGGCCTGGCGATGGTGATGCTGGGGCTCGCGCTGGGCCGCTGGCTGGGGCGGTCGCGGCTCAGGCGCTGAAGGCCTTGCGGGGGGGGATGGGGTAGGGGATGCGCCGGTGGCGCATGCGTTTCCAGACCCGCACGAAGGCGCGGATCACGAGCTCCAGCTCCGCCCGGGAGATGCCGCTGCCATCGAGCTGGCCGTCGTTCTGGCGGGCCTCCACCAGCCGCCGGACCATGGCCCGGGCCTCGGCTTCGGTGGTGCCCGGCGGCAGGGAGCGCAGGGCGGCCTCGCAGCCGTCGGCGAGCATCAGGATCGCCGTCTCCCGGCTGCGGGGCGCCGGACCGCGGTAGCGGAACTGCTCCTCCCGCACCGAAGGATCCCGCTCCTTGGCCTGGTGGAGGAAGTAGCCCATCTTCAGCCGGCCCTGGTGCTCGGGTATGAAATCCGCCAGGGGGCGGGGTAGCCGGTAGCGACGGGCCAGCTTCAGGCCTTCGTCGACATGGGCCTGGAGGATCGCGGCACTGGCGAACGGATCGTCGAGTTCATCGTGGGGGTTGGCGCCGTGCTCCTGGTTCTCGATGAACCACTGGGGGCCGTGCAGCTTGCCGACGTCGTGATACAGGGCGCCGGTGCGGATCAGGTCCACGTCGGCCTGGATGGCGCGGGCACCCTCCTCGGCCAGGCCGCAGATCATCAGGGTGTGCTCGAAGGTGCCCGGCGCCTCCATCGACAGGCGGCGGAGCAGGGGCCGCTCCAGATCGGCCAGCTCCATCAGCCGGGCCCTGGTGAGCAGGCCGAAGAAGCTCTCCACCAGCGGCGCCAGCAGCAGACCGGCCATCAGCAGGCCCGCCACAAGCAGGGCCTCCTGCAGCAGGTCGGTGCCGCTGAAGGGGGCCTGGGAAGCCTCGAGGGTGCCGAGGTGAACGAGCTGGATCAGCAGCCCCTGCAGCAGCACGGCGCCGATGGGCAGCAGCAGGGCCAGCTGCAGCAGCTGGGCCCGGTTGCGCTGCCGTCCGGCCAGCACCGCCGCGATGGCGGCCACCACCGCCGCCACCCCCAGCTGGGGCACCAACAGGCCCTGGACGGGCGCCGGCCAGAGCATGGCGGCCACGGCCAGCCAGGCCAGGCCGGCGGCCGTGCCCAGCCCCTGGGAGAGCAGGAGGGTGGGGGGGACCAGCAGGGCCAGGGGGCTGGCCTGGCTGCCGAGCCAGAGCTTGCACCCCTGCACCAGCACCAGCATCGCCAGGGCCAGCAGGGCCTGGCGGGGTTCGAGGCTGGCCCGCCAGCGGCGCATCACCAGCAGCATCACCCCGCAGCCGGCGAGGGCCTCACTGAAGCGGCCCAGCCAGGCCAGGGGACGGGGGCGATGGTTGACCAGATCGAAGTGCTCCAGCACATCGAAGGCCTGGGGGCTGATCGGCTCCCCCTGGCGGGTGATCAGGTCGTTCCTGCGCACCCGGATCGTGGGCAGGCCCTGGCGGGTGAGCAGGTCCTCGATGCGGCGCTGGCTGAGGAAGCTGTCGCCGCGGAGGTTGGTGCGGCCCTGCAGGCTGGCGGCCAGCAGGCGGCTGCCCAGGCTGCGGGCGGGGGGGGTGAGGTCCTGCAGCTGGAGTTCGGCGGCCGTGAGCAGCTGGCCCTCGGACAGGCTGGCCACGACGCCCTGACTGAGCATGCGCTGCTGGGCCCGGCGCAGGGAGACCTTCCAGCGCATCAGGTCGGGGGGCGTCAGCCCCGTCAGCCAGCGGCGCTCTTCCTCGGTGAGATTGAGGGAATCGGGCCGGGGCTGGTCGTCGGCAACCGTCTGGCGCACCCGCTGCAGCCGCAGCTCCAGCTGCTGCACCAGGGCCTCACTGGCCTGGGGGTCGACCACCTGGATCTGGCTGCGTGGCAGCATCTGACTGCGGCGCTGCTCCAGGTCGGTGCTGTCGATCACCGTCGCGTCAGCCGGGGCGCGGGCCGTGAACGGGGCCGCCATGCCGGGGCGCAGGTTCGGCTCCACCAGCCAGGGCCAGCTGGAGAGCAGGGCCACCAGCAGACAGAGCAGGAGCACGAGCAGGCCGCCCCCGGGGCGCCAGGCGACAAGGGCCTGGCGGGGGCGCTCGAGCCGCAGCAAGTGGCGCCACAGTCCCCTGATCCGCCTCAGCCCGAATCTCATCGATCCAGGCTAACCAACGCCTGAGGGTCGCCCTGCGCGGGGAGTCGGTGCATGCTGGGGATCGGCAACGCTCCCCCCTGATGGCCACCCTTCTCGATGGCAGGCGACTGGCGGCGGAGATCGAAGCACGTCTCAACACCGTGATCGCCGAGGGCCTGGCGGTGGCCGGACGGCCCCCCGGGCTGGCGGTGCTGCGGGTGGGGGATGATCCCGCCAGCGGCGTTTATGTGGCCAACAAGGAGAAGGCCTGCCGCCGTGTCGGCATCAGCAGCCATGGCGGCCACCTGGCGGCGGACACCCCGGCCGAGGAGGTGCTGGCCCTGATCGCGCGCCTCAACGCCGACCCGACGGTCGACGGCATCCTGCTGCAGCTGCCCCTGCCGCGGGGCCTGGACGAGGGGCCGCTGCTGGCGGCGATCGACCCGGACAAGGACGCGGACGGTCTGCACACCCTCAACCTGGGTCGCCTGCTCAAGGGGGAGCGGGGTCCACGCAGCTGCACACCGGCCGGGGTGATGGCCCTGCTGCACGGTGCCGGGGTGCCGATCGCCGGCGCCCGGGCCGTGGTGGTCGGCCGCAGCATCCTGGTGGGCAAGCCGATGGCCCTGATGCTCCAGGCCGCCGATGCCACCGTCACCATGGCCCATTCGCGCACCCATCACCTGGCCGAGCTGACCCGGGAGGCCGAGATCCTGGTGGTGGCGGCCGGTCGCCCCCGGCTGATCGGCGCCCGGCACGTCCGACCGGGGGCGGTGGTGGTGGATGTGGGCATCCATCGGCAGGACGGCCGGCTCTGCGGCGATGTGGACTACGAGACGGTGGAGCCGCTGGCGGAGGCGATCACGCCGGTGCCAGGCGGGGTGGGGCCGATGACGGTGGCGATGCTGCTGGCGAACACCGTGCTGGCCTGGTGCGGGCAGCACCGGCTCGACACCGCGAACCTGGCGGATCTGCGGCCCTGAGTCCCGCCGGAGCCACCACCCTGACGGACCCCTGACGGAGGAGGGGCTCAGGGGCGGGACGCCGTGCTGCGGGTGGCCTCGTGGGGGTCGCCGGAGACCAACAGCAGGGGTACCCCCATGCCGATGCGCACCAGACCCGACGCCAGCAGCAGCCCGGCCAGCAGGAAGGCGGACAGGCTGCCGCCGATCAGGGGCACCAGGTCCGGCTCGCTGTCCTGGGGGGCCTGCATCGTGGGCAGAGATGTCACTGGATCAAGCATGGCGGCGCTGGGGTTGCCGGACCGCTCACCTTCACCGGGCTTCACCGCAGGATTCGTATCGTGTCGAATCAACAAGGCGGCGGCTACCGGCCCGTGGCCTGAGAGAATCCGCGCCAACCTTCTGGACCTCATGACCCCGGCGGTGAGCACGGCCTTCGACTTCACCGCCTACCTGGAGGCGGCCCGCTGGCGCGTGGAGGCCGCCCTGGAGAGCTCCCTGGGCCCCGAGCGTCCGGAGTCGCTGCGGGAGGCGATGCGCTATTCCCTGCTGGCCGGCGGCAAGCGCCTGCGGCCGATCCTCACCCTGGCGGCCTGCGAGCTGGCCGGCGGCGACGCCGACCTGGCCATGCCCACAGCGGTGGCCATGGAGATGATCCACACCATGTCGCTCATCCATGACGACCTGCCCGCCATGGACAACGACGACCTGCGCCGCGGCCGGCCCACCAACCACAAGGTGTACGGCGAAGCCAAGGCCATCCTGGCCGGCGACGCCCTGCTGACCCGCGCCTTCGAGATGGTGGCCCTGCGCAGCCCGGGGGTACCGGCCGAACGGCTGCTGCAGGTGGTGGGCGAGCTGGCCCTGGCGTCCGGCGCCCCCGGCCTGGTGGGCGGCCAGGTGGTGGATCTGGAGTGCGAGGGCTGCCAGGTGGACCTGGACACCCTCGAATACATCCACCTCCACAAGACCGGCGCCCTGCTGCGGGCGTGCGTGATCGCCGGGGCCCTGATCGCCGGGGCCTCCGAGGAGCTGCTGTCGGCCCTGCGCACCTACGCCCGCGGCATCGGCCTGGCCTTCCAGATCATCGACGACATCCTCGATGTCACCGCCAGCAGCGACGTGCTGGGCAAGACGGCGGGCAAGGACCTGGCCGCCGACAAGACCACCTACCCCAAACTGCTGGGCCTGGAGGAATCCCGCCGACGCGCCGATGCCCTGGTGAGCGAAGCCAAGGCGGTGCTGGAGCCCTGGAGCGCCAAGGCCGCCCCCCTGCTGGCCCTGGCCGACTACATCACCAGTCGCGACCGATGAGCGAAGCCGTCGGTGTCCTCGATGCCCTGGGCGGGGTGCTGGCCAACGGTGTGCTCTCCTGGGGGCTGGCCGCGTGCGGCGTGGCCCAGCTCTCCAAGCTGCTGATCGAACTGGTGGTGCACCGGCGTTGGCGCCCGGCGGTGCTGGTGGAGACGGGCGGCATGCCGTCGAGCCACTCCTCCCTGATGACCGGCACCGCCGCGGGCCTGGGCTGGGAGCTGGGCTTCGCCGATCCCCTGTTCGCCCTGGCGGCGGTGCTCTGTTTCATTGTCCTCTACGACGCCAGCGGGGTGCGGCGTGCCGCCGGACTGACGGCCCAGCGGGTGAACGGCCTTCCCGATGGTCTGTGGGACACCCATCCCCAGGAGGGGTTGGCGGAGGGAACCCCGGTGCTGCGCCCTCTCAAGGAGAACCTCGGCCACACCCGCGCCGAGGTGCTGGTGGGCAGCCTGATCGGGCCCCTGGTGGCGCTGCCGGGCCTGGCCCTGCTGGGCTCCCCGCTGCAGATCGCCCAGGGCGTCGGGTGGCTGCCGCTGGGGTGAGCGATCACGCCGGCCTGAGCGATGACCAGCGGCAGGCGGACGACGCCTTCGCCGACTGGCTCGGAGCCCCGGCCGGTGGGGTGCCGTTCGTGCTGGAGGGCTACGCGGGCACCGGCAAGACCTTCCTGTCGATGCGGTTCCTGGCCCAGGCGGAGCGGGCCGGCCTCTGCTGGACCGTGGTGGCCCCCACCCACAAGGCCGTGGGCGTGCTGCGCCACCACCTTGCCCTGGCGGGTCTGCACCCCACCTGGTACCCCTCCACCATCCATCGGCTGCTGCGGTTGAAGCTGAAGCGGCAGGGGGACCGCGAGCGCTGCGAGGAGACCCTGCAGACCGCCCTGGCGCTGGAGAACCTCGGGCTGGTACTGATCGACGAGGCCTCGATGGTGGATGGCGGCCTGCTGGAGATCACCCTGCGCTGCGCCCAGGCCTACGGCACACGGCTGGTGTTCGTGGGGGATCCGGCCCAGCTGCCGCCGGTGGGGGAGGAGTGCAGTCCGGTGTTCGCCATGGGGCGGGCCCGGCGGGTGGCCCTGACCCACGTGGTCCGCCACGGGGGGCCGGTGCTGCGCCTGGCCGGCGGCCTGCGGGAAGGGGCCCTGCCCTGCCGCCGTCCGCCGCTGCTGGATCCGGTGCGCAGCGCCGAGGGCCGGGTGTCGCTGCTGGGGCGGAGCGACTGGCTGGCGGCCGCCCAGGCGGGCCTGCGCCGCAGCGCCGAAGCCGACGATCCCGACCTGGCCCGGATCCTCTGCTACACCAACCGCTCCCTGGAGCGGCTGGTGCCGATCGCCCGCCGCGCCCTGCACGGCGCCATGGCCGACCAGCTGCCGGTGCTGCCCGGCGAGGTGCTGATCACCCGCACCGCCGTGATGGCGCCGGCCTGCCGGGAAGGGGATGCCGCCGGCGAGGAGCCGGACCTGTTGCTGGGCAGCAATCGGGAGCTGGTGGTGCGGGACGTGCGGCCCGACCGGTGCGATCTGGCCGAGTTCGGCGTCGAGGCCTTCCTCGGGGCCACGGTGATCGACACCCTCAACGCCACCGTGGAGGCGGGGGAATCCCAGCTCAACCTGCGCCTGCTGCCACCGATCGGCAGCGCCGCGCGGGCCTGCCTGGACGGGGTGCTGGAGCGTCTGCGGCTGCAGGCCCGGGAGGCGGGCCAGAAGGACGGCAAGGCGCTCTGGCGCCGCTTCTTCCTGGTCCGCGACGCCTTCGCCTCCCTCGGACCGGCGGCCGTGCTCACCGTTCACCGCAGCCAGGGCAGCACCTTCGGCGAGGTGTTCATCGATGAGGACGTCTTCTGGCCCAGGGACGAACGGCTGCGCCAGCGGCTGGTCTACGTGGCGGTGAGCCGGGCCAGCCAGGCGGTGACCCTGATGGCGGGGGCCGCCGCGGCCGGCGAACGGGAGCGCTGGAACCACTGGCTGCGGGACACCGGCGACGCCACCGACAACACTGGCGAGACCTGAAGTGCAGTGGAACGGGATGTGCGCAAAGGGGACGACCCGTTACCGTCATCGCGTCGGTTTTTGGTGGACGATCGATTGGTGCTGGAATCCCGTCCCTCGTCTGCAGTCCTCGGCATGGCGCCTCCCCAGGCCGGAACCATGACCCTGATCGGCACCGCCTCGGCCACGGGCGAACAGCCGGCCGATGCCGGGGCGTCCGGCGGCTCCGGCGGCGGTGAGCTGCTGACGGATGTGGGGGCCCTGGTGATCACAGCGGCCCTGGTGGGCCTGGTCATGCTGGTGCGGCGCTGGCTGATCCTGCGCTCCCGCAAGCCCTTGCCTGGCGTACCCAAGGAACGGGTGCTGCCCATCTCCCGCCACGGCACCCTGCATGACCCCAAGTACCTGGGCCGGATCCTGGAGGCCGAGGACCCACCGGCCGGCCCCTGAGCCTCACCCCGCCCGCAGTCCTTCCACACCCTGCCAGCCCAGGTAGGCGGCCAGGCCGAAGCAGATGGCGGCCACGATCAGTTCGGCGTTGTCGAACAGCCAGAGCTTGCCCGCCTGGAGCACGGGCAGCAACCGCTCCTGTCCGACGAGCACCAGCCCTGCCAGGGGCAGCAGCAGCAGGGTGCCGGAGAACAGGCTGAAGGCCGCCGTGGTCAACACCTCCCGGGGCCGGCTCAGCCCAGCCTCGAGCACGCTGGCGGCGCTGCGGGCATAGAGGAACAGGTCGTCGGGACTGGCCACCTGAACGGCGGCGCTGAGGCCGAGCAGGAGCGGCAGGGGCAGGGCGCAGAAGCCATCCAGCCGACGGGTCCAGCCGGGGGGGCCGCCCCCCTGCCGGCTGCTGAGCAGGCCATTGAGGCCCAGGGCCAGCAGTCCACCCGCCCCGAGCAGGTCGAGGCCGGTGCGCTGGTCGGTGCCCCGTTCCATGGTGAGCAGCAGGCCGTGGCCCACGCTCAGCAGCAGGGCGATGGCCGC
>CAZBMT010000086.1:0-8188 GCA_964492645.1 uncultured Cyanobium sp.
ACCGTGCCCGTGATGCTCGCCTTGACGATGTCCACCAGGCCGGCCCGCAGCGCCGCCAGGGCGATGATCAGTTCGGTGGCGTTGCCGAACAGGGCATTGAGGAGGGCGCCGAGAGAGGGCCCGAGGGTGAGGGAAAGCTCCTCGGTGGCGGTGCTGAGCAGGATCGCCAGCGGAATGATCGAGAGGATCGAGGTGACGAAGACGATCCCGTCCCCCCAGTGGAGCCGGTTCGCCGCCGCCGCCACCGGCAGCATCGCCAGCAGCCCGGTGGCGATGCGCAGGCGAGGGGGCATGAACGGGTGTGATGCGTAACCCATTGTGACCGACTGTTGATCGCCCCGGCCATGGCCAGGCGTGGTGACATCGCCATCGCCCAGGGGGTGGACCGGGGGCCGCCGCCGCCGAGGTCGTGATGAAGACGGCGCGGCGGGGAGGTTCGGCTCAGAATGGCAGCAGCAGCATGCTCCGGATTGCCTGACACCCTGCAGGCCAGCAAGGGACCGAAGAACCCCCAGGCGGTCAACATCACCGTCCAGCGCCCGGGTGACACCGGGCCCGCGCAGGGCATCGGGCAGCGCTGCCTACCCCGCAGACCACAGGCAGGCCAGCACCCGGCACGCCCTCCGGTGGCATCGATCCAGCGGGTGTTCACGCTGATCGCGATCGTCAACAGCCTGGTTCTGCTGTACCTGGTCATCGCCGCCATCCAGGTGCTGAAGGATCCCGGCAGTCGCTCGGCGGAGATCTACGTCTCCCTGATTCTCACGCTGCTGCTGGTCATCCTGGCGATCCTCTCGTATCAGATCATCGCCCGACGCATCATTCTGCCGATCGCCCGACTGGTCAGGGAAGCGAGCGCGATCGAGAGCGGCGACATGGACAGTCTGCTGACAGTCCGAAGCAACGACGAGATCTCCCGGCTGGCGCAGGCCTTCAACATGGTGCTCACCAAGATGCGTCAGGCCCTGATCGCCCGTGAGGCCAGCAACCAGCAACTGCTGGAGGCGAACCGCCAGATCGAAGCCTCCATCAGCTACGCGGGCCTGCTGCAGCGCTCGATCCTTCCAGACCGACAGCTTCAGGAGACCTTCGGCAACGACTATTTCATCCTCTGGCTGCCGCGCGACACCGTTGGTGGCGACTACTACATCTTCCACTCGGAAGGTGGACACTGCCTGGCCGGTGTGGCCGACTGCGCCGGCCATGGCGTATCCGGAGCGATGATGACCATGGTAGCCAGGGCGGGAATCGACCGCTCCATCATGGAGGTGGGCATCACCTCACCGGCAGCCATCCTGCACTGCACCGATACCGCGATGCGCACCTTGCTGCATGGTGCCAGGATGAGCAAGTCAATCGCCACCAGCATGGACATCGGGTTGGTTCGCCTTGACTTAGAAGCCAGGACACTTAGATTCTCAGGGGCCAAGATCAGTCTCTATTGGAGTGATGGGCAATCCATGCACATGCTCAAGGGAGACCACCGGGCCATCTGCGACCAAAGGCTCGGCTCCTACACGGACCACGACATTCCGTTGCAGCCAGACTGCACCTACTACCTCACCACCGACGGTCTGCTTGATCAGTCAGGCGGTGACAACGGCTTCTCCCTCGGCACCCAGCAATTCAAGGAATGGTTGATCGGACTGGCTCGCCAGCCTCTGGAGCAGCAACGCCAGGCTCTGGCGGATGCCCTCGAGCAGTTCCGCGGCAGTCATCCCCAGAGGGATGACATCACGATCCTTTCCTTCCGTTTCTCCTAGAGTTACCGTTGATGTCCCATGAGGCCCTTTTCCGCAAACTCCTCTCCTGGCTCGCCATCGCTAGCGAAAAGCCAACTGTTGATTTAAAGCGATGACAATCACCACCACCAGTCTGATGTCACTGAGAGAGTTCTTCAGTGATTCCGGAATTCTCATCTGCTTCAATGGCCCGATCTCCACTGCACTGATCGGCGAGATCGGTTCGGCACTCAAGGAACATATTGAGTCCAATCACGCGCCTGAACTGGAGGTGATGGACGTGTTCAGTGTGTATATCGAAATGAGTCAGAACATCAGGAATTACGCCACAAGCCATGGCTTCAACGATGTCGAGTCCTCCGCCACCGTCGTGATCGCTGCCGCCGAGGCTGGCCATTACGCCGTCTGCGCAGGTAACCTTGTCGAATTGGAGGATGGAAAGGTCCTGCTGAAGCGGATCCACGAACTCGCCGCCTGCGACAAGGCCCAGCTGAAGCTGCTCTACAAACAGCAGCTGCGCCAGCCCCACTCCCAGACTCCGGGTCAGGGTGCCGGCCTGGGACTCATTGAGATAGCCAGGCGCTCGAGCCAACCCATGGAGGCTTCCCTTGACCCCCTTGAGCCCGGTCGCGCTTTCTTCAGCCTTCGGGCCATCATCTGATCCAATGAGCAGCAGCGAATGATCCCATGAGCAGCAGCGAAGAACTGAACCTGTCGGTGCCGGGCTCCCAGTCCACCCCTTCGATCCGGGCGGACTGGAAGGCTGGCGTGGTGGTGATGAGCGGGGAGTCCTATCCTGAGAATTCATTTGAGCTCTACTATCAACTGGTCCAGTGGATTCAGTCCTATCTCGCCACCGCCAACCAACCCCTGACCCTCGAACTGCATCTTAATTATCTCAACACCAGCAGCATTCGCTTCATGATCGACATCTTTGATCTGCTGCAGACATCATTTGATGAAGGCAAGGAGGTGCTGGTGCAGTGGATGTTCGACGATAGAAACCCCCGCTCCGCCGAGCTGGGCTCCGAATTCAAGGAAGACTACACTTTTCCCTTTCTGATCCTCTCCATCAACGCCTGACATGCCTGAGGCTTCCGGTTCTAAATCTGATGACCAGCTGGAACAGGAAGTCATGGCCGTCCTGGCCGATCAGCGGTATGAAAATGATCCTGTCCGCAACCTTCTGGCCAGATTATGGCAACGTATCGAAGAGCAGGTGGATCGCCTGGAGCGGGTGGCCGAGATTTCCGACCTCTACCAATCCCACGTTCTGGAGAGCAACCGCAGCCTCACCAAACGCTATGAAAAGCAGCTTCGCCAGATCCAGCGGGTGGTTCACATCTCTGACCTCTATCAGGCCTCATTGAAGGAGGTGAATCTCACCCTCTTTGAGGCTTCCACCCACGACTCCCTGACGGGAATCTCCAATCGTCGCTTCATGGCAGAGCGCTGCTTAGAGGAGGATCGACGTGCCAGCCGGCATGGATCCACGTACTCGATGATCATCCTGGATATTGATCATTTCAAGCTCATCAATGACGACTATGGCCATGCCACTGGCGATCTCATGCTTGTAGATTTCGTCAAGGCCCTCTCCGGCAGCCTCCGCAACTACGACATTATCTCCCGCTGGGGCGGGGAGGAGTTTCTGGCCCTGCTGATCGATGCTGATCTTGCCACGGCCGAAGGTGTGGCCAAGCGGATGCTGGCCAACATCCGCAGCATGCGTGTCTCCATCGACGACATGGAGCTGAAACTCACCGCCAGCATGGGCCTGACCGAGCACAAGCCGGACGAAAACTACGACGCCACCTTCCGCCGCGCCGACAGGGCCCTGTTGATGGCCAAGAATGGTGGTCGAGATCGCTTCGTGGTGATTGATCCCAGCGACCCCCTCAGCCACCGGGAGATCAGCACCCTCGCGGCCCCCTCAGACTAGGAGCCACCCACAGCAGCGAACCCAGGGAAGCCACATCCCCGAACCGGCATTCGCTCAGGCCTCAGGCTTGGCCAGCGGCAACAGGCACTTGTCGGAATCGCACCCGGCAGGCCCAGCTTCGATCAGCTCACCCCGGTCGTACTTCTGCAGCGCCAGGAAGAAATCCGCACAGACCCGCCGCTGCTCGACCTCCGCCACCATCCGTGAATAGGTGGCCTGGTCGATCGGCTCGAAGGGCAGCCGCGGGAAGGTGGCGTTGGCATCGAAGCGGGCCAGAAGGGCGGCCGAGATGTATCCCTCACCATTCTCGATGGCGTGATGGATCGCGGCGGCCAGGGGCTCGATCTCATGCTCACGGAATTCCACGGTCGCTGAAGTGTTGTGGGTGGTGTAATGCCGTTGCACCTGCATGTAGAAGTCGAACTGGGCCAGGGCGGAGAAGTTGTTGATCTCCACCCGGTCGGCGCCGGGCAGGTTGGCCCAGCTCACCTCCGTAGGAATCTCGACCAGCCATTCGGTGCAGCGCGGATCGAAGGGATCATTCAGCAGCCGCCCCTGGTCGTCCTTGTCGGACTGGGAGGGAACGATCGCGTAGCCGTACTCCATGCAGGCCAGCGCCACCGGATCGTTCTTGCGGAAGGTGATGCGGCGGATGAAGCGCTGGGCCTTGGGGGGATGCCAGCCGGGGCTGGCGCCGGTGAGCAGGCTCTTGGTGCCGGCCGGCTGGACGGTGGTGCAGCGGTTGGGACGGCGCATGCCATGGCGGTCGCAGTAGTCCCACACCGCCTGGTGCACCCAGTCCTTCCAGCGGGACAGGTAGGCAGCCTCCTGCTGGCGAAAGGCCCGGCCCTCCTCGCTGTCGGGACGGCCGGCCTCCCACCACTGCAGCCAGGGGGTGCCGAAGGCGTGGACGAAGAAGTCGAACAGGCCGGTGAAGCTGACGCCCACGATCGGATCCCAGGCCCGGCTGCGGCGGTAGCGCTCGACCTCGAAGCGGTGGTTCAGCAGGCAGGCGACCGCCAGACCACCGGCCCGGAAGGCATCCTCCTGGGCCTGGTGGTCGGCGGGGTCGATCCGGTTGAGATGGATCTCCGCCAGGTTGCAGTGGAAATCGGCACCGAGAATCTCCCCGCAGGGGTTGAGGCCGTAGCGACCGAGCCGGTGTTCGAGTTCGTCGGTGCCGATGACGGGATGGTGCAGCTGCAGCCAGCGCCCGGCCTCCTCCCTGCCCTGATCGCAGTAGATGCCGATGAACTCGGTACGCAGCTCGGGGGTGGTCAGCAGGTCGGCATTGGAGCGGGCAATGGCCTCTGGGGCGAACTGGATGGCTCCCTCGCCCGACTGGAACTGCTTGGTGACCGCTTCCAGCACCACCTCGCGGCTGGGGCGCCCGTGAAACACGCGCGTGTGGTTGGCCATGCGCAGGGCGTCACGCTCCGGATCGATGCGCCAGTTGCCCTGCTCGTCCTGCTGCCAGAGGTTCTCCTTGGCACCGAGGGCCGAGTCGTCGTCAGCGCAGAACTGGCGCATGCCGGCGCTGCGGCGGATGTTGCCGGCCACGATCGTCACGGCCGCCTCATCGATCAGCAGGCAGCACTCCACCGAGGTGAGCTGACGCCCCTGGGCCTTGTTGAGGATCTGGGCGACGCGGCCATAGAGATCCTTCAGCTTGACCGGGTTGGCCATGCCGCCGAAACCCTTGAGGGTTTCCCCCACCGGCCGCACGTCCGACAGATCGACCGACACGTGGACAGGGCCCTCGAAGCGTTCGTCGCTGCAGAGGTTGAGCAGCAGCCGGTAGCTCTCCACCCAGCCGGCGCGGGTGTCCCCGACGCGGACACTGACGTGGTGGCCATCGATCACGTGGGTGGTCTGCTGCTGGCGGGAGCCGATCGGGGTCAGGCCGATGTCGGTCACACCGTCGATGACGAGGGTGTTGCGCACCTTCGGCAGCCGGCCGATCAGGTGGGGCTCGATGATGGCGCCGGTGCCGCAGCCCATCATCGCCAGATCCATCATCAGGGCGAAGGCTTCCCAGTCCACCAGGTTGGTGGAGGTGCAGTTGTAGGCCCCGGAGAAATTCTCGGGCCGCTCGATCCATTCGGTGCCGCCGATCCACAGCCAGCGACCGGAGGGCAGGGCCATCTGGTGGCGCTGCATGCGCCGGATCAGCTCCACCTCGGAGGCGTCGAGGCGGCCGAGCACCCGCAGGCCCTCCAGGTTGCGCTCGGCCACCTCATGCCAGCTCTCCCGACCACCGTTGGCGGTCTTGCGGCTGTAGGTCCGATAGAAGACCGGATAGGCCGCCGGAGCCGTGACCGGGAAATCCGCCGCCGGCGCCGGGACCGCGTCGCTGCCGGCAGCGGTCGCCGACCTGGCGGGGGTGGCTGGACGGGCGGCGGAGAGGGTCACAGGGGGTACGGCCGGTTCGTGCTGCGCACCATAACGCCACCGGTAGGGTCTGCAACGGCCTCCCGCCACCAGCCACGGTGCCTGTGGCCCCGGGAGGGGATGCTGGAGGGATGGAACGGGTCTGCGAACCGGAGCTGATGGACGGGCCGCTGCAGGCCGAGGCCTATGCGGCGGCGGATTTCCGCAGCAGTGACCTTGCGGTGCTGGAGCGGATCGAGGCCCTCCCCGCCCTGCGGGATGCGGACGGCGGGGAGGGGTTGAGCGTGATCGATCTGGGCTGCGGCCCGGGCAACATCACCTTTCTGGTGGCGAGGCGCTGGCCGGAGGCCTCGGTGCTTGGCATCGACGGGTCCGCCGCGATGCTGGCCATCGCCGAACGGCGGCGACTGGCGGATCCGGCCGCGCAGCGTCACCTGCGCTTCCAGCGGCTGGTGCTGCCCAGCCCGCAGCTGGCGGGGCCCTGCAGCGCCGTGGTCAGCAACAGCCTGCTGCACCATCTCCATGACCCAGCCGTGTTCTGGGGGGCCGTCAGGCAGCTCTCGGGGCCGGAGACCAGCCTCTACGTTCGGGATCTGCGGCGGCCGGCGAACGCCGCGGACCTGGAGGCCCTGGTGGCCCGCCACGCCGGCTCCGCTGCGGAGGTGCTGCGGCGGGACTACACCCATTCCCTGCAAGCGGCCTTCACCGCCACCGAGGTGATGGAGCAGCTGGAGGCCGCCGGGCTGGGGGGCCTGGAGGTGCGGGAAGTGGACGACCGATACCTGGAGATCCAGGGCCACGGCCTGCCTGGCAGGCTGGCCCCATGACCAGTCGCCCCCCCTCCGTCCCCACACCGGACAACGACACCGCAGCCCTGGCGGCGGCGGTGAGCCGGCGCCGCAACTTCGCGATCATTTCCCACCCGGACGCGGGCAAGACCACCCTCACCGAGAAGCTGCTGCTCTACGGCGGCGCCATCCAGCAGGCCGGGGCGGTGAAGGCCAAGGGTGAGCAGCGCAAGGTGACCTCCGACTGGATGGAACTGGAGAAACAGCGAGGCATCTCGATCACCTCCACGGTGCTGCAGTTCGACTACGCCGGCAGCACGATCAACCTGCTCGACACCCCCGGCCACCAGGACTTCTCGGAGGACACCTACCGGACCCTGGCCGCCGCCGACAACGCCGTGATGCTGGTGGATGCGGCCAAGGGTCTGGAACCCCAGACGCGCAAGCTGTTCGAAGTCTGCCGGATGCGGCGGATCCCGATCTTCACCTTCATCAACAAGATGGACCGGCCGGGGCGCGAGCCCCTGGAGCTGATCGACGAGATCGAGCAGGAGCTGGGTCTGGCCTGCTGGCCGGTGAACTGGCCGGTCGGCAGCGGCGACCGCTTCCGTGGCGTCATCGACCGGCGCTCCCAGGATCTGCTGCTGTTCGAGCGGGCCGAACGGGGCCGCCAGAGCCTGGAGCGGCGCCTGGCCGCCGGCGATGCCGATCGGGCCGGGCTTGTGGAGGCGGAGCTGCTGGAACTGGCGCAGGAGGAACTGGAGCTGGTGGAAGGGGCCGGGGCGGCGCTGGAACTGGAGCGGGTGCACGCCGGTGAGCTGAGCCCGGTGTTCTTCGGTTCGGCGATGACCAACTTCGGCGTGCGTCCCTTCCTGGATGCCTTCCTGGAGCTGGCCCAGCCGCCGGTGGCCCGGGAGAGCGACCAGGGTCCGGTGGATCCGCTGCGGCCGGAGTTCAGCGGCTTCGTGTTCAAGCTCCAGGCCAACATGGATCCGCGCCACCGCGACCGTGTCGCCTTCGTGCGGGTGTGCAGCGGCCGCTTCGAGAAGGACATGAGCGTGCGCCACGCCCGCAGCGGGCGCACCATCCGCCTGTCCCGGCCGCAGAAGCTGTTCGGCCAGGACCGGGAGGTGGTGGAGGACGCCTACCCCGGCGATGTGATCGGCCTCAACAACCCCGGCATGTTCGCCATCGGCGACACCCTCTACACCGGCTCAAGGGTGGAGTACGAGGGCATTCCCTGCTTCAGCCCGGAGATCTTCGCCTGGCTGCGCAACCCCAACCCCTCGGCGTTCAAGAGCTTCCGCAAGGGGGTGAACGAGCTG
>CAZBMT010000087.1:0-8144 GCA_964492645.1 uncultured Cyanobium sp.
ATCCCTTCGACCTGTTCTCCACCTCGGTGGAGGAATTCCTCAGCCAGGCCGCCGCAGACGCGTCGGTGCTGGCCATCAAGATGACCCTCTACCGCACATCGAAGGATTCGCCGGTGGTGGCCTCCCTGATCCGTGCCGCCGAGAACGGCAAGCAGGTGATGGCGCTGGTGGAACTCAAGGCCCGCTTCGACGAGGACAACAACATTCAGTGGGCCCGCCAGCTGGAACGTTCCGGGGTGCATGTGGTGTACGGGGTGCTCGGGCTCAAGACCCACACGAAGGTGTTGCTGGTGGTGCGGCGGGAGAAGGGGGCCCTGCGCAGCTACGCGCACATCGGCACCGGCAACTACAACTCCAAAACCTCCTCCCTCTACACCGACATCGGTCTGCTGACGGCCCGTGAGGACTTCGGCCAGGATCTGGTGGAACTGTTCAACTACCTGACCGGATTCTCCAAGCAGCAGAGCTTCCGCAAGTTGCTGGTGGCGCCCGTCACCCTGCGCAAGGGCATGGAGGAGCTGATCCGGCGCGAGATCGACCATGCCAGGGCCGGTCGTGGCGGCCACATCAAGGCCAAGATGAATGCCCTGGTCGATCCGGCGATCATCGCCCTGCTCTACGAGGCTTCGGCCGCCGGGGTGCGGATCGAGCTGATCATCCGCGGCATGTGCTCGCTGCGGCCGGGGCTCGAAGGGGTCAGCGAAGGCATCACGGTGGTGAGTGTCATCGGCCGCTTCCTGGAGCATTCGCGGCTGTTCTGGTTCGCCAACGGCGGCCAGCCGGAGATGTTCTTCGGCAGCGCCGACTGGATGCCGCGCAACCTCGACCGACGGGTCGAGGCCGTGGCGCCGATCGAGGACCCGAGGCTCCAGCAGCAGATCGAGGCCTTGCTTGAGCTTTACCTCACCGATACGGGCGCCTGGCACATGCACAGTGATGGACACTTTGCACAGCGTCAGCACTCCGGTGAGCCGAAACTGAGCCAGAACCTGCTGATGGAACGCTGGCGTGGCGGGCTCGCTCCCGATCTCAAAGCGTAGTCATCACGACATAAGCGAGACCCTTGGGTCAAAATACATACATTCTTCAGCTGGATCCGGGTTTCAACCTTCCTGCGGTGCTACATTCCGGCCAAATTCATTCGGGAGCCTGGGGTGATGGGGACACCTCTGCATTCCGCCCTCTCGCTGCTGAAAAGCAGTGCGGACGGGTCTTCGTCCAGCAGGGCGAATTCCAGCGGCGGTTCAGTCAGTTCCAAACCGACAGCCACATCCAAGACCGCCACAGCCAGGAACACCACCCGGCAGGGGACGCGCATCAGCGCCGACTCCATCGGTTGGTATCTCAGCACAATAGGCCGTGTGCCTCTTCTCACACCGGCTGAGGAAATCGAGCTTGCCCACCATGTCCAGGCGGGCAAGAAGCTCCAGTCGTTGGCCGATGCTGAACTCACGGCCCGCCAGAGGCGCCAGCTGCGCATGGGCCAGCGGGCCCGCGACCGGATGATGGCCGCCAACCTGCGGCTGGTGGTGAGCGTCGCCAAGAAGTATCAGAACCAGGGTCTCGAACTGCTCGATCTGGTCCAGGAAGGGGCGATCGGCCTGGAGCGGGCCGTCGACAAGTTCGACCCCGCCATGGGCTACAAGTTCTCCACCTACGCCTACTGGTGGATTCGCCAGGGCATGACGCGCGCCATCGACAACAGCGCCCGCACGATTCGCCTGCCGATTCACATCAGCGAAAAGCTGTCGAAGATGCGACGGATCACCCGCGAACTCTCGCACCGCCTAGGGCGCCAGCCCAACCGGCTCGAGCTGGCCCATGCCATGGGCATGCAGCCGGAGGAGCTCGAGGAACTGATGACCCAGAGCGCCCCCTGCGCCTCCCTCGACGCCCATGCCCGTGGCGAGGAGGATCGCAGCACCCTGGGCGAACTGATCGCCGACCCGGCCAGCAACGAGCACTTCGACTCGATGGACCGCCATCTGCAGAAGGAGCACCTCGGCGCCTGGCTCTCCCAGCTGAACGAACGGGAACAGAAGATCCTGCGGCTGCGGTTCGGCCTCGAGGGCACCGAACCGCTCACGCTCGCCGAGATCGGCCGTCAGATCAACGTCTCCCGCGAACGGGTGCGGCAGCTGGAGGCCAAGGCGATCATGAAGCTGCGCCTGATGAGCAACCTCCAGCAGGCCGCCTGACCCGAGCTTCCCTGCTGGCGTTGATCCCTCCACAGGAGCATGACAACGTGGCCCGGCTCACCGGTGTGCTGGCCGTGGCCGCCTGGCTGGCCCTGCTCAGCGCCGGAGCCCTGCTGCTGCGCCGCCGCTGGCCCGCTCAGCGGGAATGGAGTCGCAAGCTGGTCCATATCGGAGCCGGGCCGGTGGTGCTGATCGCCTGGGCCTTCGGAGTCGAGCGGCTGATCGCGATACCCGCCGCCGCCGCCATCACCCTGCTGGCCGCCCTCAACCACCGGGTGCGGGTGCTGCCGGCGATCGAGGACGTGGAACGGCACAGCTACGGCACGGTCGCCTACGGCGCCTCGATCACCCTGCTGCTGTGGCTCTGGTGGCCCGCCCACCCCGACACGGTGGCGGCGGGGGTGCTGGTGATGGCCTTCGGCGACGGCCTTGCCGGGCTGCTGGGTCCGCTGATCCCGTCGCCCAGCTGGACGGTGTTCGGCGAGCGCCGCTCCCTGGCGGGCACCGCCGCCATGGGGATCGCCAGCCTGGCCGTGCTGCTGGCCCTGGGTCTGCTGGGCGGTGGTCCGGCGCCGGCCTCGATCGCCCTGATCGCCCTGGTGGCCACGGGGCTGGAGCAGTGGGCCCTGCTGGGCATCGACAACATCAGCGTGCCCCTGGCGGTGGCCGGGCTGTGGCGGGTGCTGAGCTGATGGGACCGATCGAGCGGATCCTGGTCGGCCTGGCCCTGGTGGCGGTCCTGCTGGCCCTGAGGCTGGCCACCCGCCGCTTCCGGCTGCCGCCGCCGCCACTGCTCCTGCCGTTGGTGGCGGTGCTGCTGTGGGGCGTGCTCGGCGGCACCTCCCGACCGGCCGGGGTGCAGTGGCTGGGGGCCGTGGACGAGCTGGCCACCGCCTACGCCCTGATCGGCCTGCTGGGCTGGCTGGCCCTGGAGTGCCCGGAGGCCCTGGGCTGGTGGCGGCCCACGGCCAAGATCCTGCGCGACCTGCTGATGCTGGGCCTCTCGGCCCTGGCCACGGTGCTGGTGCTGCAGCGCCTGGCCAACCTCAACCTGGTGGGTCTGGTGACCACCTCGGCGGTGCTCACCGCCGTGATCGGCCTGGCGGCCCAGGAAACGCTCAAGGATCTGTTCGCCGGCATCGAGCTGCAGGTGGATCCCCCCTTCCGGGAGGGGGACTGGATCAGCGTCGGCGAGGAGAGCGGCACGGTGGAATCCCTGCACCTGATGAGCACCCGCCTGCGCCGCAAGGACGGCTCGACGGTGAACCTGCCCAACAACACGGTGGCGGACAACCCGATGCGGCGCTTCAGCCAGCACGAGCCGGTGGGGAACCGTTTCGAGATCGCCCTGGGCTACGAGATCCCGCCGGCCCGGGCCCGCCAGCTGCTGCTGCGGGTGATGGCCGAGAACCCCCAGGTGCTGAACGATCCGCCCCCGGAGGTGCTGATCATCTCCTACGAAGACTCCCAGATCCGCTACGAGCTGCAGGCCGCCCAGCGGGGGCCTTCGGAGGGGGATCGGCTGCGGTTGCGCAGCGAGCTGCTGGAGCAGATCTGGTACGCCCTGGAGCGGCAGGGCTGGGAGCTGCCCTACCCGGTGCGGGAACTGAAGCGCCACCAGACCCATCGGGATCCGGCCCACCCCACCGGTGTGGATGCCTCGCTGACGGCGCAGTTGCTGCGGCGCAGCTGGCTGTTCGCCCAGCTGGATCCGGAGCAGGTGGAGCGGCTGGCCGGCTCGGTGCGCTGCCTGCGCTTCGGCTCCGGCGAAACGATCGTGGCCGAGGGGGAGGAGGGGGAAGCCCTGTTCCAGGTGGTGGACGGCGAGGTGGAGGTGTTCAAGGCCGACGGCTCCCCCCTGGGGCGCTCGGTGGCGGTGCTGGGCCGGGATCAGATCTTCGGCGAGATGACGGTCTGCACCGGGGAACCGCGCACGGCCACGGTGCGCTCACGGGGGGAATGCGTGCTGCTGGAGGTGGAGCGGGACGACTTCATGCCCCTGGTGGAGGACGATGCCGGGGTGCTGGAGGCCATGGCGGCGATCGTGGGCCAGCGGCGCTCCGAGCTGGAGAAGCTCTCCTCACCCGATGCGGCCCGCCGCCAGACCTCGATCCTGGAGCGCATGCGCCAGCTGTTCAGCCTCGAAGGCGACTGAGAAGCCCTCGGCACGTCGCAGCCGGCCGTCAGGCCCGCAGCAGCTGCTCGCAGCGGAGCTCCCAGTCGCGCTGGGTGCCGATGCCGGCCACCAGCACCCGCTCGGCCGGCTCCTCCCGCAACCGCAGCTGCCACTGGCGGATCACATCAGCCCGCTCCATCCAGACATCGATCACCAGGCGCTGGATGACCTCGCCGTCCCAGCATCGGCCCCGGGCCGTGTCCAGGGCCCAGCCCAGGAGGTCATCGAGCTGGAAGGGGCGGAAGCCGCCATAGATCGGGCCGGGCGCCGGCGAGCCGCCAGCGCGGGAGGTGACGGATTTCTGTTCGAGATAGAAGAGCTGCAAGGGGTCGGACAACCCGCAGAACTGCAGGAGATAGGTCATCAGCGGCCAACCACGATCTTGCTGGTCCCAAACGTACCCAGGGCACGCCAGTCAGCTGTTCACCAGGAACACTCTGTTGCAGAAGATGCAATCAGCACTCTCACCTTTCGAGTGCTGATTGTGCGGTCTTGGAGAAGAGCGGATCCCCTCAGGCAAGGGCCAGACTGCGGGCCTGGGCCTGGCGCACGGCTTCGGCCAGCTCGACGAGCAGATCCAGGGTGGTGGCCAGATCGATGCAGGCATCGGTGATGCTCTGGCCGTAGGTGAGCGAGGCCAGGTCGGCGGAAATCTTCTGATTGCCTTCCACCAGATGGCTCTCCAGCATCACCCCCATCACGTGGACGGATCCGCCCCGTACCTGCTCGGCCACCTGGCGCAGCACCTCCCCCTGGCGGCGGTAGTCCTTGTTGGAGTTGCCGTGGCTGCAGTCCACCATCAGCCGGGCCGGCAGGCCGTCCCGCGCCAGCAGGGCCGCCGCCGCCTCCACTGCCTCGGCGTGGTAGTTGGGGCCGCTCTTGCCGCCGCGCAGCACCAGGTGGCCGTCCGGGTTGCCGGTGGTGGAGACGATCGCGGCCTGGCCCTCCTTGTTGATACCCAGGAAGTGGTGGGGCCGGGCGGCGGCCTCCATGGCGTTGATAGCTGTGGCGGCACTGCCATCGGTGCCGTTCTTGAAGCCGATCGGCATCGACAGGCCCGAGGCCATCTCCCGGTGGGTCTGGCTCTCGGTGGTGCGGGCGCCGATGGCGGTCCAGCTGATCAGGTCGGCGAGGTACTGGGGCACCACCGGATCGAGCACCTCGGTGGCCGCCGGCAGGCCCATTTCCGCCAGGTGCAGCAGCAGGGAACGGGCGCGGCGCAGGCCGGTGTTGATGTCGTAGCTGCCGTCGAGGTGGGGGTCGTTGATCATCCCCTTCCAGCCCACGGTGGTGCGGGGCTTCTCGAAGTAGACCCGCATCACGATCTCCAGTTCGTCGCGGTGGCGGCGCTGGGCCTGGGCGATGGCCTCGGCGTACTCCCGGGCAGCGGCCACGTCGTGGACCGAGCAGGGGCCGACGATCACGAGCAGCCGCTGGTCGCCGGCGTGCAGGATGGCCTTGATCCGCTCCCGGGCCTGCTGCACGGTGCGGGCGGCCTGCTCGGAGAGGGGCAGCTCCCGGTGCAGCAGCGCCGGAGGCACCAGCGGCCGGGTTTCCACCACATGGAGATCGGAGGTGGGGATCATGCGCGGCGGCCGGCAGGGAATGGTCAGACCCCCCAGCCTACGAACTGGCGGCACCGATGCCAGCGCCGACTTCTGCAGCCGTCGTCACCAGAGGGCGGACCCACGGGGAAGAACAATGGAGGCCAAGTCCCTGACAACCGGGGGTCCGACCCGGTCCTGTGTCCATATGTCCGTTTCCCCCAGCCCCGCCCCCCTGTCCCCGGCCGAGCTGCTGCCCAGCTACCGGGAGGCCGCTGCGGCCCGCGAAGCCCTGGGCGTGCCGCCCCTGCCGCTCAGTGCCCCCCAGGCCCAGGCCCTCACCGAGCTGCTGGAGCAGCCACCCGCCGGCGAGGAGACCTTCCTGCTGCACCTGCTGAGCGAACGGATTCCGCCGGGGGTGGATGAGGCCGCCTATGTGAAGGCCGGCTGGCTGAGCGGGATCGCCAAAGGAACGGCCACGAGCCCCCTGGTGAGCCCCCTGGAGGCCACCCGGCTGCTGGCCACCATGATCGGCGGCTACAACGTCGGCGCCCTGATCGAGCTGCTCTCCTGCCCGCAGGCGGACGTCGCCGAGGAGGCCGCCCGGGGGCTGAGCCGCACCCTGCTCGTCTACGACGCCTTCCACGACGTGCTGGAGCTGGCCGAGACCAACCCCCTGGCCCGCCGGGTGGTGGACAGCTGGGCCGCGGCCGAATGGTTCCATGCCCGGCCGCCCCTGCCGGAGGCGATCACGGTCACGGTGTTCAAGGTGCCCGGGGAAACCAACACCGACGACCTCTCGCCGGCCACCCACGCCACCACCCGCCCCGACATCCCCCTGCACGCGATGGCGATGCTGGAGACGCGGATGCCCGAAGGTCTCGGCCTGATCACCGAGCTGAAGGCCAAGGGCCATCCGCTGGCCTACGTGGGCGATGTGGTGGGCACGGGCAGCTCCCGCAAATCGGCGATCAACTCGGTGCTCTGGCACATCGGCACCGACATCCCCCACGTGCCCAACAAGCGCAGCGGCGGCGTGGTGCTGGGGGGCAAGATCGCGCCGATCTTCTTCAACACCGCCGAGGACTCCGGCGCCCTGCCGATCGAGTGCGACGTCACGGCCCTGAACTCCGGCGATGTGATCACGATCCGGCCCCACGCCGGCACGATCGAGCGGGCCGCCGGCGAGCCGGGGGCCGGCGAGATCGTGGCCCGCTTCGAGCTCAAGCCCAGCACCATCGCCGACGAGGTGCGGGCCGGCGGCCGCATCCCCCTGCTGATCGGCCGCTCGTTAACGGACAAGGTGCGCCAGCAGCTGGGGCTGCCCCCGTCGGAGGCCTTCATCCGGCCGGTGGCCCCGCTCGACACGGGCAAGGGCTTCACCCTGGCCCAGAAGATGGTGGGCAAGGCCTGCGGCCTGGCGGGGGTGCGCCCGGGCACCAGCTGCGAACCGCTGATGACCAGCGTCGGCAGCCAGGACACCACCGGGCCGATGACCCGCGACGAGATGAAGGAGCTGGCCTGCCTGGGCTTCTCCGCCGATCTGGTGATGCAGAGCTTCTGCCACACCGCCGCCTACCCCAAGCCGGTGGATCTGAAGACCCACGCCGAGCTGCCCGACTTCATCAGCTCCCGCGGCGGCGTCTCGCTTCGGCCCGGCGACGGCATCATCCACAGCTGGCTCAACCGCATGCTCCTGCCCGACACGGTGGGCACCGGCGGTGACAGCCACACCCGCTTCCCGCTCGGCATCTCCTTCCCGGCCGGCTCCGGCCTGGTGGCCTTCGCCGCCGCGATCGGCGCCATGCCGCTCGACATGCCCGAATCGGTGCTGGTGCGCTTCTCCGGCTCGCTGCAGCCGGGCGTCACCCTGCGGGACGTGGTGAACGCCATTCCCTACGTGGCCATCCAGCAGGGCCTGCTGACGGTGGAGAAGGCCGGCAAGAAGAACATCTTCAGCGGCCGGATCATGGAGATCGAGGGGCTCCCCGACCTGAAGCTGGAGCAGGCGTTTGAACTGACGGACGCCACCGCCGAGCGCTCCTGCGCCGGCAGCACGATCAAGCTGAGTGTCGAGACGGTGAGCGAGTACCTGCGCAGCAATGTGGCGCTGATGCGCAACATGATCGCCCGGGGCTACAGCGATGCCCGCACCCTGGCGCGGCGGATCAGGGCGATGGAGGCCTGGCTGGCGGATCCGGTGCTGATGGAGGCCGATGCCGACGC
>CAZBMT010000088.1:0-8126 GCA_964492645.1 uncultured Cyanobium sp.
CGGTTCGGCGGGGGCCACCCACTGCAGCAGGCGCAGCGCGAGGCGCAGATCGCCGTCGGTCCAGGCCCGTAGGGCCATCGCCCGGCGGGGGTCGTAGAAGGGCTGGCTCCGGTACCAGACGAACGCATCGCTGTCCCCCTTGCGGCCGTTGCAGCCCAGGCAGGCCGGCACGCAGTTCTCGGTGATGCTCTGGCCGCCGCGGCTGAGCGGGTGCACGTGGTCGATCGATTCCGACGCCTCGCCGCAGTAGAGGCAGCGCCGGCCGGTCATCCGGTGCAGCGATTGTCGCCATCGTCGCGCTCGCAGCTTGGGGCAGAGATCTTCGAGAAAGACTCCATCCCTGGCCTGCATCAGCGCGCCTCGGTTGGCGGAAGTTTGCCCTCAGCGTCCCGGGTGTCAATGTGTTCATGATTGCTTTTTGCCGCATTGGCCACCCCCCTGGTGCAGATGCGCCTGGGCGCCTCGGGTCTGATCGAGGTGGTCAGTCCGTTTGACGCGGTCACCCAGGCGCAGCTGCGGGCCATCCGCCCCCGGGGCCAGTGGCTCAGCCGCCGTGGCTGCTGGCAGTTCCCCCTCGAGGCGGCCGCGGCGCTGCAGCAGCAGTGCGCCGGGCGCATTCCGCCCACCCCGGAGCTGGCCCGCTGGTTCGGCTGGCTGGGGCAGCCCCTGCCGCCCCTGCCCCCCCACCGGGCCCTGGTGGCGGCGGCGGCCGCCGCCGCTGAACTCCCTGACGGCCGCCGGCTGTTCCGGCACCAGCGGCTGGCGGTCCGCTGGCTGCTGGCCCGCCGCGGTGCCGTGCTGGCCGATGCCATGGGCCTCGGCAAGACCCTCAGTGCCCTGGTGGCCGGCCGCGCCATGGTGCGCCTGGCTGACTGCCGGCTGGTGGTGGTGGCCCCGGCGGGGCTGCACCACCACTGGCGCCAGGAGGCGGCGGCCCTGGGCCTGCGCCTGGAGCTGCACAGCTGGGCCCGGCTGCCGGCCGAGCTGCCGGCCGCCGGCACGGTGCTGATCGCCGATGAGGCCCATTTCGCCCAGACGCTGGAGGCCGCCCGCACCCAGGCGTTCCTGCGCCTGGCCCGCCATCCGCGCCTGCGGGCGATCTGGCTGCTCACCGGGACGCCGATGAAGAACGGCCGGCCGGTGCAGCTCTTTCCCCTGCTGGCCGCCATCGGCCATCCCCTGGCGGCCGACCAGCGCCACTTCGAGGAGCGCTACTGCCAGGGGCACTGGCGGGAGCAGGGGGGCCGGCGGATCTGGCAGGCCAGCGGCGCCAGCCAGCTGGAGGAGCTGCAGCGGCTGGTGCGTCCCCTGGTGCTGCATCGCCGTAAGGGGCAGTGCCTGGACCTGCCCCCGAAACGGCGGCTCGAGCGGCCCGTCAGCCTCGCCCCCGCCGGCGCCGAGGCCTTCGAGCGGGCCCTGCAGGAGCGGATCGACGATTACCGTCGCCGGGCCCTGGCCGGGGAGGTGCGCCGCGACGCCGAAGCCCTGGCCGTGTTCACCGCCCTGCGTCAGATCGCCTCGCGCCACAAGCTGGATGCCACCGTCGCGCTGGTGGCGGAGCTGGTGGCAGCCGGCGAAGCGGTGGTGGTGTTCACGGCCTTCGTGGCCACGGCCCAGGCGCTCTACCGGCAGCTCGGCCGGCCAGGTGACGGCGGGCCCCTGGTGGGGGCCGTGCCGCCGCTGCGCCGGCAGCAGCTGGTGGACGCCTTCCAGTCGGGCCGATCCCCCGTGCTGATCGCTACCTATGGCACCGGCGGCCTCGGCTTCACCCTGCATCGGGCCCGGCATGTGGTGCTGGTGGAGCGGCCCTGGACCCCGGGCGATGCGGAGCAGGCGGAGGACCGCTGCCACCGCATCGGCATGGGGGCCGCCCTCACCAGCCACTGGCTGCAGCTGGGTGTGGCCGACCGGCTGGTGGACGACCTGATCGCCAGCAAGGCCGAGCGCATCTCCCTGCTGCTGCAGGGCCAGGACAGCCTGCGGCGCCAACGGGCCCTGCCGGCGCTGGTACGCCAGTGGCTGGAGAGCGGCTGAGCCGCTGCCGGGATCTCAGCCCCCCGGACGGGCGGGGGCGTCGTCGGCGCAGCTCTTCTCTCTTACCGCCAGGTCCTGGCGCAGGATCGGATCGAGTTTGTCCTTCGGCACCGCGGCGGCCAGCACCGTGGCCCGGGCGATGTCGCGGCAGGCCGCGGTGGTGTTGCCGGCAAGGGTGTGCAGCAGGAAGCGCTCGTTGAGCGGCCCAGGGTCCTTCGGGAAGGCCGCCACCACCCGGTCGCACTGACGCAGGGCGCCGGGAAGGTCCTCCAGCTTCACGGTCCGCAGGCAGTCCTCCCGGGTGATCGGCCGCTGGGGCAGGGGCTCCTCGGCGCAGCCGGCCAGCAGCACGATCAGCAGCACACCCAGCGGACCGATGGCGGGATGCAGGCGAGCCCGCTCAGTTGTAACGCTCACCCCGGGTCATGCCGCTGCCACCAGCCTTACCACCGCCGACGACCGAGATGGAGGTGGGGCCGGGTTCCGGGCTGGCTGCGGTGCTGCCGGAGCTGTGCGGCGTAAACAGTTCCCCCAGGAAGCGGCCGCAATCGGGGAAGGTGCCGGGATTCTGGACCACCGCCTCGGTGATCATCACCGCGGCGTGTTCGGGAGAGGTCTTGAACAGACCGGAGCTCTGGCGCTTGATCAGGGCGTAGGCGGCGTTCCAGCTGACGTCGTGGACGTTGCCGTTGTTGCGCATGAAGCAATACACCTGGGCCCCCTTGCCCCCGGGGCCCTCGATGTCATTGCCCGCCCGGGCGCTCGGGGCGGTGCCGGCGCCGGCCAGCAGGACGGCCGCCGTCGCCAGGGCGATCGGGCCCAGTCGGTGCGGGAGAGAGTGGCGTCTGGCCATCGGAACGGAAGGGAAGAATGAGGTGGCCCAACGTATCGACCCCTGCGGCCCTGTCCAGGGTGGTCAGCCGCCCGGTGGGGTGGCGGTCGCCGGCACCACCAGCCGCACCACCAGCGGCAGGATCACCAGCACCGTGATCAGGCGCACGGCGTGCAGGGTGGCCACGGCGGCACCGACGCCGAACTCGGCACCGACCAGGCTCATGCCGCTGATGCCCCCCGGGGCCGCCCCCAGCAGGGCCACCACCGGATCGACGCCCATCAGCCGGCTGCAGCCGAGTCCCACCACCAGGCCCGCCAGCACCAGGGTGACCGTGATCAGGAGGGCTGGTCGCCACAGCTGGCGCAGTTCAAGCAGGGCCGTGCCGGTGAGACCCGTGCCGATCACCGTGCCGATGCCGATCTCCAGCAGGGTGCGGGTGCCGACCGGCCACTGGGCCACCTCCAGCCGACCGGTGACGCTGACCAGGGCGGCCCCCAGCAGGGCCCCGGCCAGGGGTGCCGCCGGAATGCCCGTGCGCAGGGCCAGCAGGCCGCCGGCGAGCCCGGCCAGCAGATAAAGGAGCAGATGCCAGGCATGGTTCATCCGACGTGGCGCCCGATCAGCTGTGCTCACTCTGGGTGATCCGAGCCCAAGGTGCTTGAGGGGCTGCGCCGGGTGTGTTGTCATGCGGCACAGCCCCGTCGCCTTCCCCGCCATGGCCCCTGCCTCGGTGTCGTTCCGCATCAGCCGCAATGCCGAAGATCTCGCAGAAACCATCCATGCCCTCTCCCAGCGGCTGGTGACCCTGGAGCAGCGCCTGGCGGCGATGGAGCTGCAGGCCTCGAACCAGGCCAGGCCGGATCCCCAGCAGCTGGCCAGCCTCGACAACGTCGAGCGGCTGCTGGAGGACTGCCGCCACCTTCTGGAGATCGCCCCTGCCTTCGATGCGCCCCCGGCGTACGAAATCCAGGAGGACATCAGCGAGGAGGACATCAGCCAGCAGGACGTGCCCTACTCCGCCGCCGCCTGAGGCACGCTCCCCTGGCCAAGGGTGTCAAAATAAAAAGAAAGCGGGTCATGGCCTTCCCCACTTCCCCTTACCAGTCATCCTCCAGCCCCCTCCATGGGCAGGTTTCTGCCCCTCGCGGCTCCAGCCCGGCTCCTCACTGCAAGCTCCGCACCCACTCGCAGGTGGAGGGCGATCACCAGCTCGAAAAGCTCGAGTTCGCCCTCGCCGTCGCCCTCACCCGTGGCGATCTGCAGCGTTCGGACCAGCTGCGCTCCCAGATCGCTGCCCTTGGCGGCAACCAGGAGGAGCCGGGCACCTGAGCCAGCAGCCTGCCGCCGGCTCCAGCAGCGGCAGGAACGAACCGCTGGGAAATCGGAGTTCATCTCTTTTCCACCTCTTTCCCTCCCATGCGGGACAAGCAGTTACGTTCTGCCGTAAGATGCGCGCAAGAAAGGGGCGCGAGGAATGCCAATCGCCCATCTTGCTCCATCTTTCATAGTTTCAAAGCTGCGAACTGCTCGCCGGTCATGATTGTTGCCAGCCCACCTGCCCCCGTCACCCTGACGCTGGCGACTCCTGCACGTCCAAAGTCCAGCGTGTCATCGCTGTCCAGCCCTGGGGCGCGTCAGCGTCTGCTGCTGCAGGCGGCCACCCTCAATGAGCAGGCCCGGGTGTCTGCCAGCGACGGTGATATCGACGCAGCGGCCCGGGCCATTCTTCAGGCCCTTGACTGCGAACGCCGGGCCGGTGGACTTGGCTTGCAGGTGCTGCAGCTGATCAAGCCCCGCGCCTGATTGTTGGAGACGCTGCAGCAGTCCAGGATGGTAGACATCAACCGGAGGCGCAACATCTGAAAGTGAATGGTCAAGCTGGTGACCGGATTTCCGCCGGCGACGTTCAGCATGTGAAACTTCTCTGTTGATTGGCCGAACCGCCTGGGCCGCCGTCAGTCTCCTTGATCTTCAGGCTTGGATGCGGGAAGGTCTGTGAGATGGTTTTTGTTTGAGTATCTCACTCCTCTGGTGATCGACTTGGCACCCCGCCGTTGAAGGCTTCGGGTGACTTTCAAGGGGCGGAGTAGAAGTTCGTCCGCTTGATCGTGATCACTCTCGCTACCCAGCCGAACTGCTCCATTGACGCTGCTGAGCAGGGTGTCGACCTCGCAGCGCTCAGCGGCAGTGGTCGCGGCAAACCAGGATCACAGGTGCGGTGTGGTCCCCTCCAGGTGGGAGTTGAGCCGAGGCTCGTCGTCGATCAGGCGCGACCAGCAGCCAGACAGGTGCTCCCGGAGCGGTTCCGTCGTCCGATCCCCGCAAACGCCTCACCCAGAAAGGCCTGGACCAGCAGGTTGATCCGCCCCAGCTGCCGGCATCGAGCGGATCCGCCTCGATCAGGTTGTGCGCCAGCGGCTCCCCGCGTTCGGCCTGCTCCAGGGACGCTGCTGGTGGGCGGTGCCTGCGGGAGAGCGGAGCAGAGGCACCGTTTCCATCAGGCTGTTGCAGGTGTCGAGCGACAGCACCAGAGCGCTCTGGGTGTGGCGCCAGAGGATGAGGGTCACACCGGTGTCGGCTTCCACGCGATCGAGCACCGCCACAAAGCTCTCGCGGGCCTCCGAATAACTGACGTCCTGCATTTCACTGTCCAGCTACCTGTACAACAGCCGGGGGCCCGCAGCCATGAATCAGGGTTGAGTGCGTTGATGCTGCCGGTGCTCGTGTGCCATGGCGTCCCGGTGGATACCAGCGACGATCTCACATCAGCGAATACCCCATCGCCCGGTAGCCCCGCAGTCGCCGCTCCCATATGCGTTGCGGCACTGGGTGACCGAGATCGAGCCAGTCGATGATGCGCACGCTGGTTTTCCCGGCGTGCTTCCGGCGCAGCCGGCCGGCGTATTGCTGCAGCGTCCCCTTCCACGACACGGGCAGCGCCAGCAACAGGCTGTCGAGCGGCGGGTGATCGAAGCCTTCACCCACCAGACGCCCGGTGGCCACCACGATGCGGGGGGCATCGGGAGGCAACGCTTGCAGCGCGGCCAGGGTGGCGCTGCGCTGGCGAGCGCTCAGGCGGCCATGCAGCAGGAACAGGTTCGGCACCTGGTCAGCCAGAGCCGTAGCGATCGCCATGATGTGATCGGTGCGCTCGCTCAGGAGCAACAAACTGCGCCCTTCACCCCAGCAGGCGAGAGCTTCCTCCACGATCCGCTCGGTGCGGCGTGGGTCCTCCGCCAATCGGCGCATCAGTTCCTGGATCGGCAGATCGGCTGGAAGCCTCTCGAGCTGATGGGTGCGGCTCACCAGCTCCAGGATCTGGGGCGATCCGGCAGGCCGCTGGGCGATGTGGCGAATGGGGCCGCACTGCATGAACAGGATCGGCTGCAGACCGTCGCGGCGCACCAGGGTGGCGGACAGCCCCAGCACGTAGCGGGCCTTCACCTGGCGCAGGATGGCCTCAAAGGAAGCCGCCGCGATGTGGTGGCATTCGTCGACAATCACCTGCCCGTAGGTCTGCACCAAGGGATTCACCTCGCCCTGGCGCACCAGCGACTGCATCACGGCGATGTCGAGTTGGCCGGTGGGCTTGGCCTTGCCACCACCAATGCAACCGATCGCTTCGGGTGGGACGTCCAGGAAGGTCTGAAGCCGCTCCTGCCACTGCCGCAGCAGCTCGGCGCGATGCACCAGCACCAGGGTGTTCACGCCCCGCCGGGCCAGGATCGCCGCCGCCACGACGGTTTTGCCGAAGGCTGGCGGTGCCTGCAGCATGCCGATGTCGTGGCGCAGCATCGCCTCCACGGCGGCCTCCTGATCAGCGCGCAGCTGGCCCGCAAACATCAGCTCCAGCTGTGAGCCGTTCTGGCGCTCATCCACCAGCTCCAAGCCGATGCCCTGCTCCTGCAGCAGGGTCTGCACGGCTTCCAGGCAGCCGCGCGGCAGGGCGATGTGCTGCGGGAAGTTCTCAGCGCAGCCGATCACCCGCGGTTTGTCCCACACCGACAGGCGCATGGCCTGGGCTTTGTAGAAGGCGGGATTGGCAAAGGCAGCCAGGCGGATCAGGCGATTGAGCAGAGGCTGCGGCAACCCCGAACGCTTCACATACAGCCGATCGGCAAGGGTGAGATTGAGGGAGGCCGGTAACGGTCCGCTGAGTTTTGTTGGCGCTGGACGTTGCGTCCAAGGGCTCTCCAGATCCTCCTTGTCAATGAAGGCGAGATCGAGGGGATGGCCACCGCCGGTGGCGCCCTGAATCACGCTTTGCACCCCCGTCAGCGACAACCGCTGCAGGGATGCCAGGTAGACCCACTGATCGGGATAGGGCTGCAGGTCGTCATCCACGAAGACGCTGCAGCCCCGCTGCCGTGCTTCCTTCTGCAGCGGCAGGGCGATCAGGTTGCCGAAGCCGCCCTTCGGCAGGGTGTCCTGGCTGGGGAACAGCCGGTCGTAGGAGCGCAGCTGCAGCTGACGCGTGGCGTTGCAGGTGTGGCTGATCAGGGCTGCCCCCAGCTGGCGAGCCTCCCGGGCTGCTACGGCCTGCTCAAAGAACACCCACGCGTGAGCACCTTTCCCGGAGCGGGAGATCTCCAGCGCCGCCGGCACCGCCAGCTGCCGACACGAGCGCAGAAAGGCCCGGGCGTCATCACGCCAGTCCTGCTCGTCAAAGTCGACGGCCAGCAGGTGGCAATGGTCGTTCTCCAGCAGGGGGTAAAGGCCGACGGTGTGCTCGCCGGCCAGATGGCCATAGATCGCCGCATCGCTGAGGGGCTGCAGCTCCCGGTGGTTGCAGTCGCGGCAGGAGATCCGTGGCTTCTCGCAGAGGCCTGGCCGCCACTCATTGGCGCAGGCCGGCGCATAGCCCGAGCGCCCGCTTCTGCCCTGCCAGCGCAGGGCGTAGACGTCGTCACGGCCGCGGAAGAAACTCCGGAACAGCGCTACCTTCTGCTGCGTGGAACTGGGGCCCTTGGCAGGGTCTGCCTCCGAGTCACCTTCTCCAAACGGCGCGGGTTCCTTTGGGGCAGGTTCGCCGGATCTCCAGGCGATGCCGTGGGCCTCCAGCAGCCCGATCAAGCGTGCGTTCTCCCGGCGCAGCTGATCCATCTCCGAGGACACGGAGTCAGCCATAAGGTGTCAGCGCTGATCGGCTTGGCGATAGACAGCATTGCGCTCCCGCTTGCCCACCGCCACGACCAGCACCAGCAGCTCGCCATCCCGCACCTCGTAGACGAGGCGGAACCCGGCGGCCCGCAACTTG
>CAZBMT010000089.1:0-8053 GCA_964492645.1 uncultured Cyanobium sp.
CGCAGGACCCCCTGGGCGTCGGCGGAGGGAGAGACGCCCAGCAACCGGAAGTGATCGATCGGCAGGTCCAATCCGATGAGGCCGCTGGGGCGCGACTGTAGTCAGAGGCAGTGGTTTTGACTGTCATCAGGGAACGGACCCCGTACAGTCGTGGCCACGAATCGCATCGCCTTCCTGCCATGACTCAGGAACTGACCGCGGCGCCGGCAGCCCAGCCCGGCATCGTCGGGGCAAGCGCCTCGACCGAGGAGGCCGGCAGCCATGCGGTGCGCCTCGAGGGCCTGTACCCCGCCGAGCGGGCCAGTGTCAGCCGGGAGGAGGGCCTCATGCTCTACCGCGACATGACCCTGGGGCGCCGCTTCGAGGACAAGTGCGCCGAGATGTACTACCGCGGCAAGATGTTCGGCTTCGTGCATCTGTACAACGGTCAGGAGGCCGTCTCCACTGGTGTGATCCGGGCGATGCGCCTCCAGCACGACTGGTTCTGCAGCACCTACCGCGACCACGTCCATGCCCTGAGCTGCGGTGTGCCGGCCCGGGAGGTCATGAGCGAGCTGTTCGGCAAGGCCACCGGCTGCAGCAAGGGGCGGGGCGGCTCGATGCACCTGTTCTCCCGCGAGCACCATCTCCTCGGCGGCTATGCGTTCATCGGCGAGGGCATCCCCGTGGCCCTCGGGGCGGCCTTCACCAGCCGCTACAAGCGTGATGCCCTCGGCCAGTCCGACAGTGATGCGGTCACGGCGGCCTTCTTCGGGGACGGCACCTGCAACATCGGCCAGTTCTACGAATGCCTGAACATGGCGGCTCTCTGGAAGCTGCCGATCCTGTTCGTGGTCGAGAACAACCGTTGGGCCATCGGCATGGACCACAACCGGGCCACCAGCGAGCCGGAGATCTGGCGCAAGGCGGCCGGCTTCGGCATGGTCGGCGAGGAGGTCGACGGCATGGACGTTCTGGCCGTTCGGGCGGCGGCCCAGCGGGCGATCGCCCGGGCCCGGGCCGGAGAGGGTCCCACCCTGCTGGAATGCCTCACCTACCGGTTCCGGGGCCACTCCCTGGCCGACCCCGACGAACTCCGCGAAGCGGCAGAGAAGGAGTTCTGGGCCAAGCGGGACCCCATCAAGCAACTCGCTGGCCGCCTGATCGAGCAGGGGCTGGCCGCACCCGAGGAGCTCAAGGAGATCGAAAAGGAGATCGACGCCGTGGTGGCCGACTGTGTGGAGTTCGCCCTGGGGGCCCCAGAACCTGATGTGAGTGAACTGACCCGCTACATCTGGGCCGACGACTGAAGTCAGTGCAGGGGCCTTTGAGTTTTCCTCATTAAGATCATTCCATTGCCCCGCTGGAAACCTTTCCGATGCCCAAACGTGTCCTCGTCACTTTCACTGACAGCCGCATGAAGGCAGCCAGGCTTCGGCTATGTCGCCAGGCGAAAGAGATGGGGGTCTACACGGATATCTTTGGGGCTTCGGAGCAGGACCTATCCCGAGATTTTCGGTTGCGCTTCAAGGATTATCTCACCCCTGAGCATAGAGGCTATGGCTACTACGCTTGGAAGCCGCAGATTGTGCTGCAGACCCTTGAACTCCTGCAGGATGGCGACAAGGTTCACTGGATCGATTCCGGCTGCCACCTCAATCCAGCAGGACGCCAGCGATTGCAGGAGTTTTTCGCCATGACCGAGGAGGCCCCATCGGGCATTCATGGCTTTGAATGTCTGCCCCCCAGTGGTACATTGGTGTACCGAGGGCGTCAATTTCCCGACCAGGGGGAAAGCAAATGGACGAAGGGTGACCTGCTCGACCGGCTGGAAGTTCGCGACAGACCGGAGATCACTGGAACGCAACAGCTAGGGGCCACAACCTTCTTCGTGCGCAAATGTCCCGCCTCCATGGATTTCATGCGCAACTGGGTAAGGGTGTTCAGCGAGGATTTCTCAATGATAGACAATAGTCCTTCGCTTTCACCTAACCTTGAGGATTTCCTTGAGCATCGCTGGGATCAGTCAATTTTTTCGATCCTTGGCAAGTTGCTCCCGATCTCGAAAAGCACCGTTTTTGAATTCTGGTATCCGCGAGTCGATAACTGCTGGCAACCTGATTGGGAGATGGTGGGCAATGCCCCGATCCAGATCCGTCGTGACCGGGGGCTGAAAGGGGAGAGCAAACTGAAGATCGCCTCGCTGCAGGCAAAGGGCAGGCTCAAGCGATTCCTGCAACGTTGGCTCCCCCGTTGAAGGCCAGTTCGATCAGTGCAGGGGTGCGGATCGGGTGGACAGACTTCGGAGCTTGCGCAGCGCTTTGAGTTCGATCTGCCGCACCCTCTCCCTTGACACATCCAGCTCCCGGCCGATCTCGGCCAGGGTGTGACGCTCCATGCCGTCGAGGCCAAAGCGGAGGGCCAGCACCTCCTTCTCCTGGGCCGAGAGGTGTCCCATCAGCTCGGCCAGCTGCTCCTGGCGGATGCCCTGCTCGATGCGATCCAGCGGCTCCTCGGCGGAGCCATCGGCGATCAGGTCCCCCAGGAAGCTGCGGCCGTCCTCCGCATGGATGGGGGCATCCAGGCTGGAGATGGTGAGCGCCTGGCGCAGCAGGGAATCGAGCTCCTCGACGGGAATGGCCATGGCCTCGGAGATCTCACGGCGGCTGGGCATGGCACCGAGCTTGTGGGCCAGCTCCAGGCTCACCTTGCGCACGGTCGTCAGCCGCTCACTGAGGTGAACCGGCAGGCGGATGGCCCGGGACTGGCAGGCGATCGCCCGGGTCATGCTCTGGCGGATCCACCAGAAGGCATAGGTGGAGAACTTGTAGCCCCGGGTGGGATCGAACTTCTCGACGGCGCGCTCCAGGCCGAGGGAGCCCTCCTGGATCAGATCGAGCAGTTCGAGTCCCTTGCCCTGGTACTTCTTGGCCACGCTGACCACGAGCCGAAGATTGGCGCGCATCATGCGCTCCTTGGAGCGGCGGCCCACCTTGATCGTCTTGTTCTCCTGGTCGGAGTATCCGGGTTTCGATTCCTCCACAAGGTTCATCATCGCCTGCACCTGATTGCCGAGCTCGATTTCCTCGGCAGGGGTCAACAGAGGCTCTCTGCCGATGGATGTGAGGTACCAGGTGATGGAATCACTCCCTCGTCGGGTGGATCCCTCCCTTCTCGTCGCTACGGCGGAGATGGTCATAGGAGGGGGCGTAATGGCGCCTTGGAAAGTGTGAATGGATTATCCACCCACTGCCAGGGGCAGAAAGTGTCTGGAACAACTTTTAAGGAATTGCATGTGAACCCACACACATTCGGGTTCTTTAGCGATTGACTCCGATTGGATGAGCAACGGGCTAAACCTTCTGTGGCCGATGCGAAGGGCCGCCCGAGTCGCCGGATAGGAATGTGGTCGTTCCCGGCCGACTTCGAGTGGTTCCGTTCTTCATCCCAGCAATGGCGGTGCCTGCCACGGCTCCCGCTCCGGCCCGGTCGCTCCCCGCGCCAGCGCCTCGGCCACCGCGAGGGGGGTGACCCCGCCGGCCCCGTGCCGTGATCGGCTGCGGATTCCGGCCAGCGCATGGTCGAGGGCGGCGGCCGCCAGCCAGGCGGCCTCGGCCCCCGGCGGCCCGGTCGGCGCCCCCCCTGTAGCGGCCAGGGCCAGGGCTCCCCGGCCCGCCGCGTAGCCGGCAAGCACATCCCCGAGACCGGCCCTGGCCGCTTCCGGGCAGGCCGTCAGCAGTTGCCAGCGGCGCCCGTCGGAGGCCGCCACGACGCTGCGGGCTCCCTTGAGCAGCACGCTGGCGCCCGTGCGACGGGCCGCCGCCGCCGCCGCTTCCTGCCGAGGGAGCCGGGCCAGGTCGGGGAACAGCCTGTGGAACTCTTCCGCGTGGGGGGTGATCCAGGTGGGGCCCCGGCGCGTGAGCAGCCAGTCAGCGCCCATGGCCGCCAGGCGGTTGAGGCCATCGGCATCGAGCACCAGCAGCCCGTCGAACTCGGCCAGTTCCTGCCAGCGGGGCTCTTCCGGCGCTTGAAGCCCCTCCGCCGGCGGGACGCCGGCGGGGTTGACCATGCCCAGTCCCGGTCCCAGCAGCACCGCATCCAGCCGATCCAGCCAGCCAGGGGCCAGATCGGCAAGGGCCAGGCCCCCGGATGGGGTGGCCCCCAGGCCGGGCTCCTGCACCACGTGGGGATGGACCTGCCAGAGGTGGGGGCTGAGCTCCCGGGGCGGGGCGACCCGGAGGCTGCCGCACCCGGACGCCGTGGCACCGGCCAGGGCCAGGTGGGCGGCCCCCCGGAAACGGCGGCTGCCGGCGACGACCAGCAGCCGTCCGCGGGCGTACTTTCCGGCGGCCGGATCCGCAACGGGCCAGGGGGCGGAGCACTGGTCGGCGGCCCCCAGGCCCAGCAGCGGATCGCCGCCGTGACGGCCAAGGAGCGTCGCCGGCAGCCCGAGATCGATCCGTTCCAGCCTTCCCACCCAGCGCAGGGCCGTGTCCTGAACCAGCCCCCGTTTGATCAGACCGATGCTGTAGGTGGTGGCGGCCGTGGCGGCCACGCCTCCGAGCAGGGCACCGTCATCGGCGTCCAGGCCGGTGGGGACATCGATGGCCACCAGGGCGCCGGGCCGCCGCTGCTGCCGGTCCGCCAGCAGGGCTTCGATCAGCGGGCCGACCGGCCGCTGCTGGCCGATGCCGAGGAGGGCATCCACCCAGAGGGCCGGATCGCCCGGATCGGGCGGGGCCTCCAGCAGGGGAATGCCGAGCCAGCGGGCATGGCGCAGGTGGGCTTCGGTGAGGGGGCGGCGACGCTCGAAGGGGCACCAGATCCTTACCCGACCTCCGGCCAGGTGCCATTCTCTGGCCACCACCAGCCCATCGCCGCCGTTGTGGCCCGGACCCACGAGCACCAGCAGGCCATCCTGCCGGTCCCGGCCCGGGGGTTCCGCCAGGCGTCGGCTCACCGCCAGGGCGGCCTTCTCCATCAGGGCTTCCACCGGCAGGCCGCTGGCGAACAGCTCCTGCTCGATGGCGGCCATGGTGGCGCCGCTCACCAGCAGGTGATCGGCATCCGTCGGCGGCCAGGCGGTGGGCATCGGCCCGAGGTTCACGGCGGCCCGAGCAGTGCTCTCCCATGATGGAGGTGTCCGCCCGTTCTACCCATCGGGATCCTTGAGCCCCACCGCCGCCACGGTCTCCGTTCCGCCTGAGTCCACCGCCGAGTCCGCCCTCGTCACCCCCGAGCTTGCCGAGGTGCTCGGACGCCTTGGCGACTGGCCCGGTGAACGGCGGGTGGCGGTGGGCCTCTCCGGCGGCGTCGACAGTTCCCTGACCGCGGCGTTGCTGGTGGCGGCAGGCTGGGAAGTGGAAGGCCTCACCCTGTGGCTGATGAGCGGCAAGGGCGCCTGCTGCGCCGAGGGTCTGGTGGATGCGGCCGGCATCTGCGACCAGCTGGGGGTTCTCCACCATGTGGTTGATTCCCGGGCCCGGTTCCAGGAGCAGATCGTCGATTTCCTGGTGGAGGGCTACGGCGATGGCCTCACCCCCCTGCCCTGTTCCCGCTGCAACCGGGCGGTGAAGTTCGGCCCGATGCTGGCCTGGGCCGAAGCCGAGCGCGGCATCGGCCGCCTGGCCACGGGCCACTACGCCCGCCTGCGGCAGGACGGTCGCCACCAGCTGCTGCGGGGTCTGGATTCCCACAAGGACCAGAGCTACTTCCTCTACGACCTGCCCCAGTCGGTGCTGGGCCGGCTGGTCTTCCCCCTCGGTGAGCTCACCAAGGAGGCCACCCGTGCCGAGGCCGCACGCCTCGGCCTGCGCACCGCCGCCAAGCCCGAAAGCCAGGACCTCTGCCTCGCCGACCACCACGGCTCGATGCGGGCGTTTCTGGATGCCTACCTGCCGCCCCGCAAGGGCGAGATCGTGCTGGTGGACGGCACGGTGCTCGGCCACCACGACGGGATCGAGCACTTCACCATCGGCCAGCGCAAGGGGCTGGGGGTGGCCTGGAGCGAACCCCTCCATGTGGTGCGGCTGGATGGGGCCATGAACCGGGTGGTGGTGGCTCCCCGGCGGGAGGCGACCCGCCGGTCCTGTGTGGTGGGCGCCATCAACTGGGTGTCGATCGCGCCGCCCGGCGGGCCGATCGAAGTGGAGGTGCAGGTGCGCTACCGCAGCCTGCCGGAGCGGGCCCTGCTGACGCCCCTGCCCGAAACGGCCGCCGACCACGCCGCCGGACGGCCCCATCGTGCCCGGCTCGACTTCGCCGAGCCCCAGTTCTCGGTGGCCCCTGGGCAGGCGGCGGTGGCCTACAGCGGCGAGGTGCTGCTCGGTGGCGGGCTGATTCAGGCCGACGCCTGACGGCTCTCGCTGCGGAACCGGTTCATGGCCGATTCGATCACCACGTGCATGTCCATGTACTTGTACTCGGAGAGACGGCCGCCGAAAATCACGTTCTCCGTGCCCTGGGCGAGTTCCTGATAGCGCCGGTACAGCCCTTGGTTGTGGGCATCGTTGACCGGGTAGTAGGGGATGGCGTCACCGCTGCAGGGGCGGGGGTACTCCCTGGTGATCACGGTGACGGGGGAGCTGGAGCCTTCGAAGTGCCTGTGCTCGATGATGCGGGTGAAGGCCTCGCGCATGTCGCAGTAGTTGATCACGGCATTGCCCTGGAAGTTGTCGGTCTCCACCACGGCGTTGTCAAACTCAAGGGAGCGGTACTCCAGCCGCCCCATCGCGTAGTCGAAGTACTGGTCGATGCAGCCGGTGTAGACCACCTTGTGGGCCAGCCGCTCCAACGAAGACCGGTGGGCGAAGTAGTCGATGTTGAGGCGGACCTCGATGCCCTCCAGCATGGCCTCGAACAGGGCCGTGTAACCCCCGATCGGAATGCCCTGGTAGCGGTCGGAGAAATAGTTGTTGTCGTAGGTGAAGCGCAGTGGCAGCCGCTTGATGATGAAGGCGGGCAGCTCGCGGGGATGCTTGCCCCACTGCTTGCGGGTGTAGTCGCGGATCAGGGTCTCGTAGATGTCCTTCCCCACCAGCGACAGGGCCTGCTCCTCCAGATTGGTGGGTTCGCCGCTGAAGCGCTGGGAGGCGATCTTCTGGCGGGCTTCCTGGGGCGTGCGCGTCTGCCAGAGCTCGTAGAAGGTATTCATGTTGAAAGGCAGGGAATAGAGCTTGTCTCCGGAGATCGCCTTGGGCGAATTGATGTAGTTATTGAACTCAGCGAACCTGTTCACGAAGGCCCAGACGGCCTTGTTGCTGGTGTGGAAGATATGGGCGCCGTAGCGATGGACGTTGATGCCTTCCAGCCTCTCCGTATAGCAGTTGCCACCGATGTGGGGGCGGCGCTCGACGATGAGGCAGCGCTGGCCGGCATCGCTGGCGAGTCGGGCAAAGGTGGCACCGAACAGCCCGCAACCGACGATCAGATAGTCGTAGACAGGGGTGTCCGTCTCGCGGCGCGAGGCCGCGTCATGGGAGGTCACGGATCAGCGAAAATCCTTCAGATCGACGGGCAGAAGGTTTTCGATCGATTGCTGGATCTCCGGAGGCTCCTGCATCCCATAGGTGGCGAAGATGTTGATGCCGGTGCTGGTGCATTTCCTGCAGAGTTCGCTGCCGTAGCGCTTGGCCTGCATCACCTGATAGGGGGTGTCCAGGTAGTTGGCGATCGATGGGGCGGAGGGGGATTGCACGCAGCAGACCGAGAAGTTGCCTTCATGGTCGAGGCACACCTGGGACTCGCGCATGAAGCAGTTCTGGGAGCGGTGGCTGCCGATGGCCTGCTGAACCAGCTGGGGGCTGTAGTAGATGTACTCCAGTTCCGGTGGAACGGTTTCGAGCCCATCGAACATCTTGTCGATGGGCATGTAATAGGCGTGGTAGGGGCTGAACTTCATCCCCAGCTTGTCGCAGAAGTGCTTGAATAGATGCACTTCATGCTGGTTCTGCTTGTGCACCAGATAGCGTACATCGATCTTGTTGAAGCACTCCCAGTCGCCGAGGATTTCGGAGATGCGGATCAGGTTGGCGAGCACCGGTTCGATCCGGCCGCCCTTGTGGTTGATCTGGTA
>CAZBMT010000090.1:0-8041 GCA_964492645.1 uncultured Cyanobium sp.
TCCTGGGACTTGCCGCAGAAGGAGCACTTCAGATGGGCGTCGAACTTGGCCATCGGCAAGGAGGCGGCGGGAGCGGCGGTGGTCGCCCTGGGTACGGCGGCTGGGTGGAGCAGCCCCCAGGATCGACCCCAGCCGTCGATTTGTCAGTCGTTCCTGAAGTCCTAAGCGACGACAGGGGCTGGGGCATCATCGACCACCCGGTCGATGAGTCCGTATTCAACCGCCTCCGCCGGGGAAAGGAAGTAGTCCCGGTCGGTATCTTCAGCGATCTTGTCCAGGGGCTGGCCGGTGTGCTCAGCCATCAGACCGTTGAGGGTGTCCTTCAGAAACAGGATCTCCCGGGCCTGGATTTCGATGTCCACCGCCTGGCCCTGGGCGCCCCCCAGGGGCTGGTGGATCATGATCCGGGCATTGGGCAGGGCCATCCGCTTGCCGGGCGCCCCGCCGGTGAGCAGGAAGGCCCCCATGCTGGCGGCCAGCCCGTAGCAGATGGTGACCACGTCCGGCGCCACCTGCTGCATGGTGTCGTAGATGGCCAGACCGGAGGTCACCGAACCGCCCGGGGAGTTGATGTAGATCTGGATGTCCTTCTCCGGATCCTCGGCTTCCAGGAACAGCAGCTGCGCCACCAGGGAATCGGCCACCTGGTCGTCGATGCCGGTGCCCAGGAAGATGATCCGCTCCCGCAGCAGCCGGGAATAGATGTCGAAGGCCCTGTCGCCGCGGCCGGACTGCTCCACCACCGTGGGAAGCACCCCAGGAGCGGCGGTGGGGCTCGGGGAGACCATCCCGTTCCAGGGCTTCGGCCCCTGCCAGAGGTTGTTCACGGGGTGGGGCCGCGTCCCCGACAGCCAGTCGGGGGTCTGGGGCGGTCGGGCGTCGATCACGCGGTTTCGCTGGCGGACGGGGGGAGTGGTCTCAATCTATGGCTGGGCGTCGTCCTCCCGGGCCTTGGCGCCGGCGGCGCCGTCGGCTCCCTTCCTGGCCTTGGCGGCCTTGGCGGGCTTCGGCGACGCTTCGCTGGTGGCGGGCGCGTCGTCGTCCGCCGGGGCCTCCTCCGCAGCCGGGGCCTTGTCGGTGATCGTGCTGTTGGCCTCGAGCCACTCCAGCAGCTTCTCCTTCAGCAGGTCCTCGGCCACAGCCAGGCGCAGCCGCTCCGGGTCGATGGCGGCGCTGTCGCTCAGGCCCTTGCGGATCTCGGTCAGCCGGGCCTCCAGGTCGGCGGCCGGAACCTCGATCTGCTCGGCCGCGGCCAGGGCCTTGAGTGCCAGGTTGCGCCGCAGCCGCTGCTCGGCCTCGGGCCGGGAGGTGTCCATGAGGCTGCGCACCAGATCGGGGGTGAACAGCTTCTTGACGTCCATGCCCTGCTGGGAGATCTGACCGGCGGTCTGCTCGATCAGGTTGCGAACCTCCTGCTGGATCAGGGTCTCGGGCAGTTCCACCTCCAGTTCCTCCACCAGCACCGACAGCAGGGCCTCGTGGCGGTTGGCGCGATGGCGGCGCTCGGCGTCCTCCCGCAGGCGCGTCTCCAGGTCGGCGCGGAGTTCGGCGAGGGTCGGCTTGTCGCTGGCCTGCTGGGCGAAGGCGTCGTCGAGGGCGGGCAGCTCCCGGGTCTTCAGTTCCAGCAGGGTGATGGCGAACAGGGCCTCCCGGCCCGCCGCCTGCTCCTGGGGATAGCTGTCGGGGAAGCGGCAGGAGACGTCGCGGCTGTCGCCGACGGCCATGCCGATGATGCCTGCCACGAAGCCGGGGATCATGCGGCCCTCCTCCAGCTCCACTTCCATCCCTTCGCTGCTGCCGCCCTCGATGGCCTCGCCGCTGTCGACGAAGGTGCCGCGGAAGGCGATCTGGGCCACGTCGCCCTCGGCGGCGGGCCGGTCCTCCACCGGCACCAGGGTGGCCAGCTGGCGGCGCGACTGCTCGATCAGTTCGTCGACCCGGGCCGGGTCAAAGGGCACGGGCTCCGCCTCGGCCTTGAAGCCCCTGGTGCTGCGCAGGGTGGGGGTGGGCTCCACGTCCATCTCCAGGGTGATGGTGAGCTCCTCCCCGGGCGTGAAGCGCTCCAGGACCCGTTCGAAGGCTTCGCTGAGTTCGGGCCGGCCGATGGCCTCGATGGCCTCCTGCTGCATCGCCTCCCGCACGACCGCATCGACCAGGTCCTCGAGGGCGGTGGCGCGGATGCGCAGCGGCCCGATCTGCTGCAGCAGCACCGGCCGGGGCACCCGTCCCTTGCGGAAGCCGGGCAGCTTGACGCTGCGGCTCAGCTTCTCGAGGGCGGTCTCGTAGCTCTTCTGGCTGCGCCCCGCAGGCACGGCGACCTCCACCGCCAGACGGCTTCCGGGGCGCGGGGACGTGGTCACCCGGAGGTTGGCTTCGGCGCTGGCGGCAGGACTCATGAAACGGGGCTCGCTTCGGGCAGCCCCCCATCCTAGAAACTGGCGGTTCCGGTCCTCCGCCACGTAGTGTGGGCCCGACGCACCGGCGCGCCCATATCTCCAATCGAAGAATCCCATCCGGCCCTCTGGCCGGAGGTCTTGACTCAGGCTCCCGTCCCGTTCCCACCCGTTGACCGTCTCAGAGACCCTCCCCTCTCCTCCGCGCCACCTGCCCTCGAGGCCGTTGCGCATCGCCATCCTCGGCGCCACGGGAGCCGTGGGCCAGGAACTCCTGGTCCTGCTGAAGGAGCGGGGCTTTCCGGTGGCGGAGCTGCTGCCGCTGGCCTCGCCCCGTTCGGCGGGCCAGGACCTGGACTGGCGGGGCGAGCGCCTGCTGGTCCAGCCGGTCGGCGCCGACGCCTTCGAGGGCATCGACCTGGTGCTGGCCTCGGCCGGCGGTTCGGTCTCCCGGCAGTGGGCGCCGGTGGCCGTGGCCGCCGGCGCGCTGGTGATCGACAACTCCAGTGCCTTCCGGATGGATCCGGCCGTGCCCCTGGTGGTGCCTGAGGTGAATCCCCAGGCCGCCTTCGCCCACGGCGGGATCATCGCCAATCCCAACTGCACCACGATCCTGCTGACCCTGGCCCTGGCCCCCCTGGCGGCCCGTCGGCCGATCCGCCGGGTGGTGGTCAGCACCTACCAGTCGGCCAGCGGCGCCGGAGCCCGGGCCATGGAGGAACTCCGGACCCTGAGCCGCACCGTGCTGGAGGGGGGCGATCCGGTGAGCACGGTGCTGCCCCATTCGCTGGCCTTCAACCTCTTCCTGCACAATTCGCCCCTGCAGCCCAGCGGCTACTGCGAGGAGGAGCTCAAGATGCTCCACGAGACCCGCAAGATCATGGGTCTGCCCGATCTGCGCCTGACGGCCACCTGCGTGCGGGTGCCGGTCCTGCGGGCCCATTCCGAAGCCGTCAACATTGAATTCGAGGAGTCCTTCCCCGTGGACGAGGCCCGTGCCCTGCTGGCGGCGGCCCCCGGGGTCGAGCTGATCGAGGACTTCGAGACCAACCGCTTCCCCATGCCCACCGATGTCACCGGCCGGGATCCGGTGGCCGTGGGCCGCATCCGCCAGGACCTCAGCGATCCCCGCGCCCTGGAGCTGTGGCTCTGCGGTGACCAGATCCGCAAGGGTGCCGCCCTCAACGCCATCCAGATCGCCGAACTGCTGCGGGACCCCGCCGCGCTTGATGCCGTCGCCGGAGGTGCCGCTTGAGCACGGCCACCCTGCAGGCGCCGAGCACGGCTCCCTCCCCCGAGGCCCCCTTCGGTCGGGTGCTCACCGCCATGGTGACCCCGTTCCAGCCGGACGGGGCCGTCGATCTGGAGCTGGCGGCCCGGCTGGCGGACCATCTGGTGGGCCATGGCTCCGATGGGCTGGTGCTGTGCGGCACCACCGGGGAATCGCCCACCCTCACCTGGCAGGAGCAGCATGAACTCTTCGCCGCCGTGAAGGGGACGGTCGGGAGCCGCGCCACCCTGCTGGCGGGCAGCGGCAGCAACTGCACCGCCGAGGCGGTGGAAGCCACCGGTGAGGCCGCCGCCCTCGGCGCCGATGGCGCCCTGGTGGTGGTGCCTTACTACAACAAGCCTCCCCAGGAAGGCCTGGAAGCCCATTTCCGCGCCGTGGCCCAGGCCGCCCCGGAGCTGCCCCTGATGCTTTACAACATCCCAGGCCGCACCGGCTGCAGCCTGGCCCCTGACACCACGGCCCGCCTGCTCGACGAGGCCAACGTGGTGGGCTTCAAGGCCGCCAGCGGCACCACCGAGGAGGTCAGCCGGCTGCGGGAACTCTGCGGCGACCGCCTGGCGATCTACAGCGGCGACGACGCCCTCACCCTTCCGATGCTGGCGGTGGGTGCGGTGGGTGTGGTCAGCGTGGCCAGCCACCTGGTGGGTCCCCGGATCCGGGCCATGCTCCAGGCCTTCCTGAGCGGCGACGTCGCCATCGCCCTCGACGAGCACCAGCAGCTGCTGCCCCTGTGCCGGGCCCTCTTCTGCACCACCAATCCCATCCCCGTCAAAGCCGCCCTGGAGATCTGCGGCTGGCCGGTGGGTGCCCCCCGACTTCCCCTGCTTTCCGCCGATACCGCCGTGCGACAGCGCCTTTCCTCGATCCTGGCTGCCCTGCGTCCCACCTGACGCCAAGGCTGATGTCCAGAGTCATCTCCGCTTCCGCTTCCTGTTCCTTTCCATCGCCACCCCTGAGTCCCCAACTACATGTCCAGTCAGAACGTCAATCCCATCGTCCGCTCCGGCAACGGCTCCAAAGCCAGGCACCAGGGCCTGCGCGTCATCCCCCTGGGCGGCCTTCACGAGATCGGCAAGAACACCTGCGTCTTCGAATACGGCGATGAGCTGATGCTTGTCGATGCCGGCCTCGCATTCCCCAGCGATGGCATGCACGGCGTCAACGTGGTGATGCCCGACACCAGCTATCTGCGCGAGAACCAGAAGCGCATCCGCGGCATGGTGGTCACCCACGGTCACGAAGATCATATCGGCGGCATCCCGCACCACCTCAAGAACTTCAACATCCCCATCATCTACGGCCCCCGTCTGGCCATGTCGATGCTGCAGGGGAAGATGGAGGAGGCGGGCGTCACCGATCGCACCACCATCCAGACGGTCGGTCCGCGGGACGTGGTCCATGTCGGCCAGCACTTCAAGGTGGAGTTCATCCGCAACACCCACTCGATGGCCGACAGCTTCACGCTGGCCATCACCACCCCCGTCGGCGTGGTCATCTTCACCGGTGACTTCAAGTTCGACCACACGCCCGTCGATGGCGAGGCCTTCGACCTGCAGCGCCTGGCCCACTACGGCGAGCAGGGCGTTCTGTGCCTGTTCAGTGATTCCACCAACGCCGAGATCCCCGGTTTCACGCCGCCGGAGCGGGCCGTGTTCCCGAACCTGGATCGCCACATCAGCCAGGCCGATGGGCGGGTGATCATCACCACCTTCGCCAGTTCAATCCATCGTGTGTCGATGATCCTGGAACTGGCGATGAAGAACGGCCGCAAGGTGGGGCTGCTGGGCCGCTCGATGCTCAACGTGATCGCCAAGGCCCGAGAGCTCGGCTACATGCGTGCCCCCGATGATCTGTTCGTGCCGATCAAGCAGATCCGCGACCTGCCCGACCGCGAAACCCTGCTGCTGATGACCGGCAGCCAGGGCGAACCGCTGGCGGCCCTCAGCCGCATCTCCCGCGGTGAACACCCCCAGGTGCAGGTGAAGTCCACCGACACGATCATCTTCTCGGCCAGCCCGATTCCCGGCAACACCATTTCGGTGGTGAACACCATCGACCGGCTGATGATGATGGGCGCCAAGGTCGTCTACGGCAAGGGCGAGGGCATCCATGTCTCCGGCCACGGCTGCCAGGAGGACCACAAGCTGATGCTGGCGCTGGCCAAGCCGAAGTTCTTCGTGCCCGTGCATGGCGAGCATCGCATGCTTGTCTGCCATTCCAAGACGGCCCAGTCGATGGGCATTCCCGCCGATCACATTCTGATCATCGACAACGGCGACGTGGTCGAACTCACCCCCGACACCATCAACAAGGGTGAACCGGTGAAGGCCGGCATCGAGCTGCTCGACGCTTCCCGCAACGGCATCGTCGATGCCCGCGTGCTCAAGGAGCGCCAGCAGCTGGCCGAGGACGGCGTCATCACCCTGCTGGCGGTGATCACCACCGACGGTGTGATGGCGGCGCCGCCGCGGGTGAACCTGCGCGGTGTGGTCACCGCCGCCGATGCCCGCAAGCTCTCGGTCTGGGCCGAGCGGGAGATCACCTGGGTGCTGGAGAACCGCTGGAACCAGCTGGCCCGCAACACCGGCGGCAAGGCCCCCGATGTCGACTGGGTGGGCGTGCAGCGGGAGGTGGAGGTGGGCCTGCAGCGCCGCCTGCGCCGCGAGCTGCAGGTGGATCCGCTGATCATCTGCCTGGTGCAGCCCGCTCCTGCCGGGACCCCGGCCTACAAGGGCCGGGCCGATGCCGAGCCCGACAACCGGCCGGCGCCCCGCGGCGGCCGCAGGGATGGGGGGGGGCGCCAGGCCGCCGCCGCCGTGCCCCAGCGCCAGCTGGTGACCGCGGCGGCCCCGGCCGCCAACGCGACCCCGGTCACCGCCGCCGCCCCCGTGGTGGCGGCCAGCAAGGCCCCCGTCGAAGAGCCGGAACCCACCGGCCGCGTCCGTCGCCGCCGTTCGGCCGCGGCGGCGGGCTGATCGCCTGGGGGCAGGCTCAGCGGACCCTGACCAGCATCAGCCCGCTGAGCAGCTCCTCGTCCTCCTTGTCCAGCGGCGCCGTCGAGGCGGGGGCGGACTCCTGCCAGCTCAGCTCCACGTCGTCGGCCAGGGCCGGATCCGCCTGGTGCAGCTCGATCAGCTCGGGCTCCTCCACCACCTCCGGGATCAGCGAGGGCTCGCTCCAGGGGGCGGCCGGCGCCGCGCTCGTCCCGGCAGTGGGGCCCTCCTTTGCGGCTGCCGGTTGCAGATCGGCGGCCGGGGCCGGGGTTGGTGTGGGGGCCACGGCCGCCGCTGCCGTGGTCAGCCAGGGGGTCGCCGGACCGGTGACCGCAGGAGCGGTGGCAGCCGGGCCTGCGGCCCCCTCGGCGAGGAAACCCGGTGTGGGCGCGACGTTGCCCGCCACGGCTGCCGCCGTGGTCGGGGCGCCGGACTCATCGATGGCGCACTGCTTGAGACCCTGCTCCGCGATCCTGGTGAGGGCGGCCTCGCTGCTCTGCTCCGCCACGGATCCGTAGTACCCGGCGGCGGCGGCCTTGTCGCCGTAGCCGTAGAGCTGGGTGTGGCCCAGCAGCAGCAGCAGCCGCAGCTTCAGCCCAGCGAGCTGGGGGTTGTCCGAAGGCCGCAGCTCCTCCAGCAGTGCCCCGCCGTCGCCCAGCACCGTGGCCCACTTCTCCCTGGAGTAGGCCTGCTCGATCACCGCGTAGCGCTGGGCGGCGTCGTTGGCGCTGGTCTCAGCCATGGAGCGGGTCGGGAGGGCGGACCCACAGTGTGCGCTGGTCCCAGTGCAGTTGCCATCCTGCGGTCAGGTCCAGCCGGCCCGGACTCCGCCCGCGAGCCAGCCGATCCACCAGGGTCTCGAGGCTCCCGGCTCCCGGCTCCCGCCCCAGGTGTCCCCGCAGCCAGTGGTGCAGCAGCCGCCGCTGGCTGGCCAGGGCCAGGCCGGCCAGCCGCAGGCGCGGCAGCCGGGCGGGGTCCCCTCCCTGCCGCAGACCCGCCAGGGCCAGGTCCAGCAGTTCCGTCTCGGCCGCGAACTGCGCCTCCAGGCGCTCCGCCTGGGCGCTGATCCGCCGGCTGGCCCCGGGGTGGAGGGTCTCCAGCACCGGCATCACGTCGGCGCGCAGCCGGTTGCGGGCGAAACGCAGATCCGCGTTGCTGCTGTCCGGCCAGACGGGCAGGTCCCGCTCCCGGCAGAGGCGGCCGGTGTCGCTGCGGTCGAAGATCAGCAGGGGGCGGGCCAGCTGCAGGGGGCCGGCGGCCGGGTCCAGGGGCCGGCAGGCCCCCAGGCTGGCCAGGCCCCGCAGGTGGCTGCCGCGGGCCAGGTTGAGCAGCACGGTCTCGGCCCGGTCGCTGGCCGTGTGGCC
>CAZBMT010000091.1:0-3429 GCA_964492645.1 uncultured Cyanobium sp.
ACGATGAAGTTGCTCACCACCCGGCCGTCGTCGGGGAGCATGCGCGGCCCGTAGGTGTTGAAGATCCGCATCACGCGGATCTCGGTGCCGTGCATGCGCTGGTAATCGAAGCAGAGCGTCTCGGCGATCCGCTTGCCCTCGTCGTAGCAGGAGCGGATGCCGATGGTGTTGACGCAGCCCCGGTAGCTCTCGGGCTGGGGATGGATCTCCGGATCGCCGTAGACCTCGCTGGTGCTGGCCAGCAGCAGCCGTGCCCCGACGCGACGCGCCAGGCCGAGCATGTTGTAAGTGCCGAGGAAGCTGGTCTTGGCGGTCTTGATCGGGTTCGACTGGTAGTGCACCGGCGAGGCCGGGCAGGCGAGATGCCAGATGCGGTCGATCTCCAGCCGGATCGGCTCGGTGACGTCGTGGCGGATCAGCTCGAAGCCGGGGTGGCCCAGCCAGTGGCGGATGTTGTCCTTGCGGCCGGTGTAGAAGTTGTCGAGGCAGATCACCTCCTCACCGGCTTCCATCAGCCGGTCGACCAGATGGGAACCGAGGAAGCCGGCCCCGCCCGTGATCAGATTGCGCCGCGTCACTCAGCCCTCCCCCACCCGCCAGACGTTAAGCCCCGCCGCCCGGGCGGCAGCGGCATCGGCGATGGCCCTGGCGTCGAACAGCCAGGCCGGGCGGCGCATCACCGCCGCGATCGCCCCCCAGTCGAGCCGGGCGTAGTCGCGCCATTCGGTGAGGATCAGCACGGCATCGGCACCGTCGGCCGCCTCCAGGGGCGATGCCGCCGTCTGCCAGCCGCCGTCGGCCGGCGAGGCGGGCTGGCCGAGGTCCTCGGCGATCTGGGCCGGTGACACCTTGGGATCCACGATCACCAGGCAGGCCCCCTCTTCGATCAGGGCCTGGCAGATGCGGATGGCGGGGGCCTCCCGGGTGTCGTTGGTGTCCGCCTTGAACGCGAAGCCCAGCACGGCGATCCGCTTGCCAGTGACCGTGCCGAACAGGCGCTGGACCACCAGCCGGGCGATGCGGTCCTGTTGCCAGGTGTTGAGGGTCACCACCTGCTCCCAGTAGGCCGCCACCTCCTCAAGGCCGTAGTGGCGGCAGAGATAGACCAGGTTGAGGATGTCCTTCTGGAAGCAGCTGCCGCCGAAGCCGGGTCCGGCCTGAAGGAACCTGGCGCCGATCCTGGAATCGGTGCCGATGGCCCGTCCCACCTCGCGCACGTCGGCCCCGGTGGCCTCGCACAGGGCGGCGATGCTGTTGATCGAGGAGATCCGCTGGGCCAGATAGGCGTTGGCGGTGAGCTTGGAGAGCTCGCTGCTCCAGAGATTGGTGCGCAGGATCCGCTCCTGGGGCACCCAGGTGCCGTAGATCCCGGCCAGGGATTCGATCGCGGTGGGGTCCTCACCGCCGATCAGCACCCGGTCGGGGGCCTCGAGGTCGGCGATCGCCGTGCCCTCGGCCAGGAATTCGGGATTGGAGAGCACCGCGAAGGTCTTGGCTTCACCGGCGGCCGAGCCGAAGCCGTTCTGCTGGGCAGCCCCGAGGATGGCCTTCACCGCCTCGGCGGTGCGCACCGGCAGGGTGCTCTTCTCCACCACGATCGTGTGGCCCCGGGCGGAGGCGGCCACCTGGCGGGCCGAGGCCTCGATCCAGCGCAGGTCGCTGGCCTGGCCGGCGCCGACGCCCCTGGTCTTGGTGGGGGTGTTCACCGACAGGAAGACCATGTCGGCGGCGGCGATGGCCGCATCGACTTCGGTGCTGAAATGGAGGTTCCGCCCCCTGGCCCGGCCCACCACCGCGTCGAGGCCAGGTTCGTACACCGGCAGCCGGCCCAGATCCGGATGGTTCCAGGCGGCGATGCGCTGGACATTGAGGTCGACCACCGTGACCTGGATCCCGGGACAGCGGTCGGCGATCACCGCCATCGTCGGTCCCCCCACATAGCCCGCTCCGATGCAACAGATGGTGCGAATCGGCGGAGGGGCCGGGACCATGGGGACGGCAATGCTGCGGAGACATTACCGCCATGGCTGACTTCGGCCGTGTCAGAGGTTAAGGACAGGTAAGTTGTGGCCGAGAGCCTGACGGGGGCCGGTCCTTGACCACGGTGCTGCTGACGGGAGGAGCCGGATTCATCGGCAGTCACACCTGTCTGACGCTGCTGGAAGCCGGCCACCGGGTGGTCGTGATCGACGACTTCAGCAACGGCAGTCCCGAAGCCCTGCGCCGTGTCAGCGAACTGGCCGGGCTCGAGGGCTGGAGGCAGCTGTCGCCCGCGCTGTGGGCCGCAGGGGAAGGGCAGCCGGCCCGGCTCACCCTGCGGAAGGGGGATGTGCGCTCCCCCCGGGATCTCGACCGCGCCTTCGGGGTCGGGGAGGAGATGGGCGGTGACGGCATCGGCGCCGTGCTCCACTTCGCCGGCCTCAAGGCGGTGGGCGAATCGATGGGCCAACCCCTGCGCTACTGGGACGTGAACGTCGCCGGTGCCGTCCGGCTGCTGGAGGCCATGGACCGCCACGGCTGCCGGACGCTCGTCTTCAGCAGCAGCGCCACCCTCTACGGCCTCACCGACCGGGTGCCGATCCCCGAAACGGCTCCGCTGCAGCCGATCAATCCCTACGGCTACACCAAGGCTGCTGTGGAAAGGATGCTGGCCGATGTGGCCGCCAGCACCCCGGGCTGGCGCATCGCCCGGCTGCGTTACTTCAATCCGGTGGGCGCCCACCCCAGCGGTCGCATCGGCGAGGACCCCAACGGCCGCCCCAACAATCTCTTTCCCTTCCTCTGCCAGGTGGCGGCAGGGCGGCGCGAGCGGCTGGAGGTGTTCGGTGGCGACTGGCCCACCCCCGACGGCACGGGCGTCCGCGACTACCTGCACGTGATGGATCTGGCCGAGGGCCACGGCCGGGCCCTCGAGGCGCTCCAGGCGGAGCCACCCCAGCTCCTCACCCTGAATCTCGGCAGTGGACGCGGCCATTCGGTGCTGGAACTGGTGCGCAGCTTCGAGGCCACCAACGGCCTCACCCTGCCCTACGCGGTGGTGGATCGCCGGCCGGGGGATTCGGCCATCAGCGTCGCCGATCCCAGCGAGGCGGAGCGGCGCATGGGCTGGCGAACCCGGCGCTCCCTGGCGGACATCTGCCGTGATGGCTGGGCCTGGCAGAGCGCCAATGCCGAGGGCTACCGCCGTGGAGAACGGCCGCCAGGCCCTGCCCTCATCGGCGCGGGGGTTCCCTGAGGTAAACCCTCATCCCGTGCTCGTGCTTCACCAGCGCAAACCCGACCCGGGCGAGCTGGGCCGTGGAGAGCCGGTTGAGGGAGAGGTCGCCATAGCGACTGAGCAGATCCGGCTGCCAGTGGTTGCTGGACCGGGCGATCCGGCTCTCGTAGGGGGGGTAGGCATCGCGGAGCAGCACCACATCCACCCGGCGC
>CAZBMT010000091.1:3529-7964 GCA_964492645.1 uncultured Cyanobium sp.
TAGGCGCTGTCCGGCTCGATCAGCTTGAAGACCAGATCGCTGATGAAGGGGGCCCACCACTCCAGCAGCACCAGCGACGGCAGCAGCGCCAGGGCCAGCACCGCGCCGGGGGGGGCCTGGCGCCGTGCCCACCAGAGCGCTCCGCAGGCCAGCGACAGCCCCAGCGCCGCCAGAAACACCGGCTCCCAGGTCGCCACCGGCAGGCTGGGCCAGAAGTAGAAGAAGCGGTGTCCCAGCAACCGGTAGTCGTGGACGAAGCGCATCGTCTCCGGCCAGTCGTAGAAGGATTCGAGCCTTGGGTGCCAGGGCAGGCGGTGCAGGGCCGCGAGCAGGAGTCCGGCCCCGGCGACGCCGGCCAGCAGGCGCCGCCGTGAGGGCCAGACCACCAGGCTGGCGGCCGTGCCGGCCACCAGGAGGTTGACCGTCACGAAGGCGGTCACACCATGGGAGTGATAGGCGAGATAGGCAGCCGGCAGCAGCACCGCCGTCGCCGCGGCCGCGGGGCGGGCACCGGGCCAGCGCGGCCGCTGCAGCAGCCCCAGCAGCGGCGTGGCACCGGCCAGCACCAGGGCCAGCCCGGGCAGGGTGCCGTTCAGGGCGATCTGGTGGAAGAAGGAGAAGTTCTGGTGCCCCATGCCCAGCAGGAACAGCAGGGCCGTGAGCCAGCAGAGGGCCACCCGGCCGCTGAGGCGCAGGCTGAGCTGGCAGCTGGCGGCCAGCACCAGGAAGGTGTTCAGCCCCGCCAGCAGACTGGCCCGCCACGGGGCCAGGGCCTCGGGGAAGCCGAACAGGAAGCTGGCCGCGGTGAAGAACCAGTTGGCCGGCGCGTGGTAGCGGACCGGGTCGAGGCGCACCGTGTCGAGCAGATCGCTGCCGAAGTAGGTGGTGTAGTAAACGAATCCGTCGGAAGGGAATTCCACCACCACTCCGCGCATCGCCAGGGCGAGCGCACACACCAGGGCGGGAGCCAGCACCGCCAGCAATGGCCGCCCCAGGGCGGGGTCCACCAGCCGCTGGCGCCAGCGGAGCGGCCGGAGTCCCAGGGCGGCCGCCACCACCAGCAGGTCGAACACGGTCAGCAGGCCGTAGGACTGGCGCAGCGTCGGCCCCGCCGGCAACAGCGACAGCCAGCCGACGGCGGCCCAGGAGCCCACCCCCAGCAGCAGCATCTGCCAGCTGGGCCGGCGCCAGCGCCATCCCCACAGCAACGGTGCCGCAACGGCCAGCAGCAGCGGGAGAAAGGGTTCGGTCAGCGCAGCCATTCAGCGCAGGGGAAGCCGCTGCCCGCAAACCCTAGGGGACCTGCCGGGAGCGCCCGTTGCGGCAATGGCTCAGAGCCGTTCGTCCCGCAGCCGCTCCCCCCGCAGCTCCCGCAGGCGCTCCCCCAGGGCCGGCCCCGGCCGCAGACCGGCGGCGATCAGCTCAGCCGCCGTCACCGGGGAGGGGAGATGGCGCCAGCGGCACCACCAGCGCAGCAGGGGCCGCCGCGGCAGGGCCCCGCTCACCAGCGCCAGGGCCACGGCCTCGGCGGACCAGCCCGGGCGCTCCAGGAACCAGGTCCAGGCCCGGGGTGTGGCCGGCGCCGCCGCCAGGGCCTGCCAGCTCTGGCGCAGCAGGGCCAGCTGGGCCAGCAGCCGCTGCTGGCCGTGGGGGAGCTGCAGCCGCATCGCCACGGCGGGCGCCGAGCCGCTGGCGGCCAGCAGGGCGGCCAGGGGCGGCAGACCGCAGCGGCGGGCCCAGCGCAGGCGACGGCGCCAGCCGCTGTCGGCCTGCAGCGCCGGATCCACCAGCACCAGGGCGCCCCACGCCTGCAGGCAGCCCAGGGCCGCCTCCCAGGGTTCCCGCTCCAGCAGCAGCTCCAGCTCCATCCGCAGCCGCGTGCCCAGGGCCGGCGGCACCCGTCCGTCTCCGCTGCCGGCGCCGCGGCTCCCCTCCCCCCAGGGCCAGCGGGCCAGGGTGGAATGCAACTGCTCGAGGCTGGCGGGGGCCAGGCCGAACCCCAGCCGGGCGGCATAGCGGGCGGCCCGCACGATCCGCGTGGGATCGTCCTCCAGGCTCCTGGGGTGCAGCAGGCGCAGCCGGCGGTGGGCGAGATCGGCACTGCCGCCATGGGGATCGAGCAGGCGCAGTCCGGGACCGGAGCCGGCCAGCACGAGCGCCATCGCATTGATGCTGAAGTCGCGGCGGGCGAGATCCTCCTCGAGGGAGCCATCGGTCACCAGGGGGTTCTCCCCGGGGGACGGATAGGTCTCACGGCGGGCGCTGGCCAGGTCGAGCAGGATCCCGTCCAGTTCCAGTTCGACCGTTCCGAAGGCCCGGTGGAACTGGCAGTAGCCCACCGACCCGGCCGGGGTTTCGGCCAGCAGCGTCTCGGCGAGACGGTGGGCCGCCGGGCGTGGATCGGCCGGATCGGCCCCCGGGGCCAGTTCCACCACCAGGTCGAGATCCGGCAGGCCCCGGAGGGGATCGCGGTGCACCCGGTGCAGCAGCAGATCCCGCACGGCGCCGCCCACGACGGCCAGCACGGCGCAGTCCGCCGACCGATGGAAGGCGGCCAGCAGGCGGGGCGGCAGGGAGAGGTCCCCGGGATCGAACGCGGTGACCGTCATCGCGGCAGGCCCATGGAGCGCTGTCCAGAAGGCGCACGGTACACTCGGGCGATCGACATCGCGCTTGATGGCGATAGAGGAAGCATGGTGACGTTTGAGCGCTGACTTTCCATGACGGAGGCCGATGAGTGATGCGCCCTGCCTGAGCCGGAACCCGTGGAATCAGGCCCAAACCGCCAGAGTCGCACGGAATGACTGACAGCTTCAAGAAGGTCCTCAAAGCCCCCCTGGGTCTTTGGAAGAAGATCAAGATCAAGATCTTCATCCTCACGGACTATGTCCAGGCCCTGATCGATTACTGGCTGGGTGCCTATGGCCTCCGCTGCCCTCCGGAACGGCGCTTCCAACCGCTCTGCCTGGATACCGGCGCAGACACCCCCGAGCGCATCGCCCTCTTCATTGCCTACTCCCGAAGCCTGACCCTCTCCAACCGGGCCTATCTCGAAGCCCTCAAAGAAGCCGGGTTCGCGGTGATCTACATCAACAACGAGCGCACCGATCCGGACGCGATCGCTTCCCTTCAGGCTCTCTGCTGGCGGGCATACGACCACCACAACATCGGCAGGGACTTCGGCGGCTTCCGCGATGGTGTTCTACTGCTGCACAACGAGGGGCATCTTGATCGCTGCAAGGTTCTGTGCATCGCCAATGACTCGATGCAGTTCATCCCGGGCCGCAACGCCCAGGCACTCATCGCTGCCCTGAACGCCTTTGTGGCTTCAGAGAAACAGGCCCTGTTCAGCCATATCAGCCACCAGATTCAGACCCATTACCAATCCTACTTTCAGGTTCTCAAGCCCGAGATCTTCCGCTCCAGGCCCTTTCTCCAGTTCTGGGCGAAATACAAGCCACTCTCCCACCGAGGACATTGCATCTACAACGGAGAGATTGCCCTGTCCCAGGAGGTGTACAGGCGGTTCACAGCCGTCGATACGCTCTACACGAGTGACAAGCTCCAGGAGGTCCTCGAACGTCATTTCAAGGGCGAAGGAGGGGTACCTGCCGAAGACGTCTTCCGGCTGATGCCATCGCCCGCCCGCACCTCCCAGCGGCGCAAGATCGGCTACTCCCTGCAACAGCTGATGCTGCAGAGCGATCAGCACGAGAAACTCACAGGTGCCCAACTCTACAGCATCGCCGATCTGATCGAGAACGGCAATCCCAGCCACATTGCCGCCTTTCTCTACCCCTTCTATCTTCACTGCCCCTTCGTCAAGCACGACCTCTGCACCGCCGGCAGCTACACCATCGCCCAGGCGATCAGCCTGTTCAGGGAGGTGATGAGCCAGTCCGTCGCAGCTGGGGATATCGAGCCGTATGTCGAGGAGTTCAGGGATCTCATGTACCGCCGCGGTGTGCCACTGAGCTACGACAATCGCCTGTGGGAAGCGGCGATCAAAGGGATCACCGGAACGTTCATCTATCCCTCCACCTATGAGTGACCGCCATCCCGAGCGCGATGACGGGTTGCCCATTCACTTCATCACGGTGAATTTCCACTGTGGGGATTACATCCGTGGCTTGGTCGAAGCCATCAGCTCCAGCGCCGAGGATCCGGGATCCCTGCACTTCGTCATCGTCAACAACTCCCCGGCCGACCGGAGCCTGCGGCAATGGATCGCTGCCAGCAGCCTGCCCCTGTCGGTGACACTTATCGAGGCGGGGGCCAACATCGGCTTCGGCAGCGGCTGCAATCTGGGGCTCCGCCATGTCTGGCAGAGCGACCGGCGGGCTGTGGCCTGGCTGATCAACCCCGATGCCCGCCTCGATGCCGGCGCCATCGCCTACGTCAGGCAGTGCCTGCGCGACGACGATCGGATCGCCAT